>JBCBJE010000826.1:0-2627 GCA_038523735.1 Cyanobacteria bacterium J06626_18
ACCTGTAAAGCTTACGACACCATAGAACGCTTATCTCAGTACATTAATATTAGGTCACATCCCTGTGTAAGCGGAGCTTGTTGCAGTGGTTAAACTGCAGAAATGATTCCAATTCTTTGCTCAGGGCAAGGAACAACGCATCGGTTTTCAAGACCGTGGGTTCCAGTGCAAGATGATGAATATGCAACAGCAATTTTTTTCTCTCGGTTTTGCAGTCCATTCGAGCGACGAGCTTCCCATCCCACAGAATGGGTAACGAAAAGTAGCCGTATCGGCGTTTGGGCCTAGGGACATAGCACTCAATGAGATAGTCAAATCCGAACAGCGCTTTTATGCGTTTGCGCTGAATAACCAGATTGTCGAAGGGTGAGAGTATTTTTAATTTGCTGCGGGCCAACGGTTTACTGAGCAGTTCCAATGAGGTCGGTAATGCATAATAGAGCGTACCGTCGACACGAGCCTGTAGTAGCTCTCCGGTAGAGACCATGTCCTCCAACGTCCTAGAAACAAGCTGCTTCATACTGTTCTGCAAATAGGCTATTTCAGCAGACTGACCCAATCCGTTTGCGCGCAAATATCGTGTAATCAAAAATCGAGCGTGTTCTTCTGGGTCAGGCAGGGTGGTGTCGGTACCTTCTGGCAATACCCGCTCGGTGAGATCATAGACCTTATGAAAGTTGACACGGCACGGCACCATGAGATCCCCCTGCATAAACAGATATTCCAGAGCACGTTTGGCAGGTTTGGTTTTCCATTCACCGATCTTTTTACCGGCATGCTCAAAATCTTTGGCCATCAAAGGGCCTTCGGTGGCAATGCGCCTGAGCACCCATTTCATCATCTGCTCATCGCGCTCATACCAGTGACGCTGAGCACCGCTTGCGAGCGCATGTTTACGAGGCAAGCTGAATCGATAGTCACGAAAGGGCAGGTAGGCGGCCGCATGAGACCAGTATTCAAAAACCTGTTTGTCGGCAAGCAGCTGATCGAGTTGTGAAGACTGGTAGCGAGGATTGCGATTCCACAGAGTATGGTGATGAGCACGCTGAACGACGGAGATGGTATCGATCTGGATATAGCCAAGGTGTTCAATCACCGATAGCGTAGCAGCAGTTGCACGACCAGTTTGATTCCTCGGCGGCACCCTCTGTGATAGCAGAACCAGTTTTCGGGCTTGTTGAATGGAGAGTGATTCTTGCATAGACGAGCAGTCTCCAGTAAGCAACACCCCAAGCATAGTGGGTCAGCGTACTGTTACCGAAATACGAGCCTATGATAAAGATGTCGGCCTAATCATCCCAATAAGTGACTTCGGTGGAAAGTTGTCGGCCTAACTCCCCTACAGGGGTGATTAGATAAACGCTTTCAGTATAATCATCCGTTCGGAGTAGGTCTAAGCTGCTTAACATTCACCCAACATTCGTCTCAGTAATTTTAGCGTGCTGGAATTTTAGCCTGCTGACGCCTTAAGCGATCAATACCGCTCGCCCCAAACGTACAGTCTGAACAGTTTCCGTCAACCCGCCCTGCCTACAATCCAACACAGCATGTCATTGAGGGAATAGCGCATGAAACTCATCGGCGTAGACATTGGCGGCACCTTCACCGATCTGATTTTGGCAGATGTGGCCCGGCAGCAGACCTGGATTCACAAAGTTCCTACCACCGTCGAAGACCCCTCCATCGGCATGATTCAGGGCATCCAGACCCTTTGTGATATGGCCCAGGTCGACTATGGCGACATCGAACACGTCCTCCACGGCACCACCATCGCCACCAACACGCTACTCACCCACGACGGTGCCCGCACCGGCATGATTACCACCGAAGGCTATCGCGATATCGTCCATATCGGGCGACACCAGCGCCCCCAGCATTACTCCATCATGCAGGATATTCCCTGGCAGGCGAGGCCGCTGGTCAAGCGTCGCGATCGCAAAGTCGTTCCCGAACGCCTCGATCCCAAAGGCCAGGTGCTTACCCCCCTCGATGAAGACGTTGCCCGCACCGCCATCCTAGAGCTGAAGGCTGCCGGAGTAGACTCCATCGCCATTTGCTTCCTCAATTCCTACTTCGATGCCCGTCACGAGAACCGGGTGGCAGAACTCGCCCAAGAGCTGTTCCCAGAGGCCTTCATCACCACCAGTGCCAGCATCTTCCCCCAGTTTCGCGAGTTTGAGCGGTTCACCACCACCTGCATCAACGCCTTCGTCGGCCCCAAGGTAAAGCGCTACATCCAAAACCTCAGCCGCAGTCTTCGGGAACAATCCGTGCGCGGAGAGCTGCACATTATGCGCTCCAATGGGGGTGTGGCCACTGCCGAGGTTGCCGGCGAACAGCCGGTGACGCTGCTGCTGTCGGGTCTCGCCGCTGGGGTCCTAGGCGGAGCCGCCGCCGGGGAACGGTCCGCTCAAGATCGCCTAATCACCTTCGACATGGGCGGCACCAGCACCGACATTGGCATCGTCACTGAACGGGGCTTTGCCGAGGCCACCGCCCGCGACACCTGGATTGCGGGCTACCCCGTCATGGTGCCGATGATCGACGTTCACACCATCGGTGCCGGGGGCGGTAGCATCGCCTACGTGGACGAGGGCGGCGCGTTTCGCGTGGGGCCGCGCAGTGCC
>JBCBJE010000827.1:0-2620 GCA_038523735.1 Cyanobacteria bacterium J06626_18
ATCAACTGGTACGGCGGTGCATGGATCAAAGAAGATGGCTCACTGCTCATCAAGCAACTCCTCTTAGGCGAAATGCCGCTCACTGAGCACGATCATCAATTCACCCATCAAATCCGACTTCTCTGCCTCCAAATCTTTTTCGCCGCCTGCTTTGAGCCCAGCCTTAGAGCAGACTCGGCCCATCATCACAACCCGACAGCCGCCGCCCAGTCGCCCCGAAATAACCGCTTCTGGACTCCCAGAACCCTCTCATTGCCTGAGAAGAAGACAGCCTCAGGCAAACCTACCGCAATCACTCATGCGAGTCCTCGCACCCATTGGCGACGGGGGCACTGGCGCAACCAAGCGATGGGTGCAGGTCGCCGACAACGTAAACTCACCTGGATCAAGCCAACGCTGATCAAACCTTAAAGACACGATCCCCCTCAGCACTCACCTCGCTACCGCCACCGACTTTGCTAACAATGTCCTGGAGTTGGCCGATAAGCTCAACGTTCCTCAGCAAGCACTACACCCTCAACTCCAGCAGCTCAAACAGATACACCCTGACTTTGAGTGGACTCCAACTGAGTGAGTAGCGACAACGCTACTCACTTTGCCCTGCATCCTCAACACGGCTGAGAACACAATGCGATCGTGGTAGGCCATCTCCATTCACCAAGGCTCCGGCTGCTCCGATGCTGTAGCCGTCAGGTGGGTCGCCACTTCGCGGGAAATCAGAAGTTGGACAAAACCATCACTCACTATATGATCCTGGCTCGCCGCTGCATACCGGATCAGCGATTCTCGCAGCTGCATCGCCGCATTGAACGGGAGCAGGTTCGCCAGTAGGAAGTAAACACCTCGGAAGCGGGCATCCGCCATATGCTCTTGCGGACGCGGATTGTCGGGACCGAGAAAGGTCTGGACAATAAAGTACTCCAGGATCTTGTCGTGACGGAAAAACCAGTCTTGGGTCGGGTTCCCTTCGAGGTCCACCGATTGGCGACTGAGCACCAGTTTGTACCGTTCCAGGCAGCGCAGCTCTTCCAGGAATTGAACGGCGGGGATACTCTCTTCATCGTTCAGGCGCATTTGATACACTGCCTCGGCAAAGCTTGTCAGGGGAAAGCGGTGCAGTTGGGTTTGCTGATAATCTGCCGCCATGATTTCATACTGCTGCTGTTGCAGACCCCACAAGTTGGGCTCGGCTCCTTGGGCGAGCATTTGAGCCACTAAAGTCAGGTCCATCGGGTTGGAGAGGATGGTTTGCACTGCGAAGCGTTCCTCGGCAGGCTGAGACGGGTCCAAGATTCTCTCCAGGTAGGCTTTGCACACCTCCGAGTAGGGGGGGTGGTCTGCCGTTGGCGATGGCAACGTCGCTTGACGGCTGAGCAGAAAGGCCGCAATTTGACTTTGTTTGAGCGGTTGCAGCACATAGGTTTGACTCGTCGATGGGGGCGTCCATTCCAACGGTTGCGTCGCCATCAGGATGTTCCCCTTGAAATAGCTTTCGACGAAGCTGGTGATCTTAGCGCGGGTATCGGCGGTAACTTCGTTGAGGCCATCGATACAGATATCCAGCGCTCCACTATAAATCAGGTTGCGCAGGAAGTCAGGATCTTGCGCAGGGCCGTGGAGTTTCACTTGGATCGCTTCGATCACGCCACCACTACACTTTTGCGCGGGCAGGTACACGACTACGCGACGCGAAGACTGGGCACGGTGACGCAGCGCCATCGACTTACCTAAGCCAGAAGCCCCTTCCAGGATAATTTGGCCGCGGATATTAGGGATTGCGATCGCTAGCGGACGAAGCGTGTCCGTCCCTTTGAGGACCACCTCGGAAGACGCAAAGTAAGTTCCAGGGGAGAAGGTTTCGAGTTCCGCATCCGCTAACAGCGACTCCTTGAACGGCGCAAAGAGTTGTGATCGTAGGAAAGGAACCCACGACAGGACGGGGCCGACATAACCTACTCCCGCAATGCGGCGCACCCAAGGATTCCAGAAAAAAACCGCTTGGATCCAGCGATATTTCGGGTACAGCGTCATCAGAGCGAGCCAGAACAGAACATGGGTAGCTACGAGGAAAACTGTAGGGGTAGCAATGCGATTTAAGCGGCGGGAGTTCTGCTCCCGGATCAATGCTTGCAAAGGCACCGCGATCCTCGCCACCTGTTGGGCTGAGATGTTTTCTTGAGTCTCTGCAACCGTCGCGGCTGTTTCCAAACTCTCAATAATCTTGGCTAGCTCGCTATCCGACAGGTTTTTCATCGAACCCTGGGCCGTAAAACTGAGACGCCCCAAAGCCTCAGCGGCTCTCCATCGGACATCAGCTCTCTCATCCCCTGACAACGCCTCTATCAGCGCCGGGGCCACCTCGCTCCCAGCTACCTCAATAAACCCCAAAGCGTAAGCGGCGCTCCCTCGGACCTCAGCACTCTCATCCCCTGACAACGCCTCCATCAGCGCCGGGGCCACCTCGCTCCCGACTTCATCAATAGACCCCAAAGCAGAAGCGGCGCTCCATCGGACA
Organism: Cyanobacteria bacterium J06626_18; assembly: GCA_038523735.1. Lineage (GTDB taxonomy): Bacteria > Cyanobacteriota > Cyanobacteriia > Phormidesmidales > Phormidesmidaceae > SIO1E4. Next base: position 2,516 of record JBCBJE010000827.1, read on the forward strand.
CCGGCACTCTCATCCCCTGACAACGCCTCCATCAGCGCCGGGGCCACCTCGCTCCCGACTTCATCAATAGACCCCAAAGCAGAAGCAGCTCTCCCTCGGACACTG
>JBCBJE010000828.1:0-2618 GCA_038523735.1 Cyanobacteria bacterium J06626_18
GACTACGCACCTGGGTCTAACGTGGTTGATGTTTACGTCGGCTATCTCCGTAAGAAACTTGGCAATGAAGCCATCGAAACAGGGGTGATGCCAATATGAGAGCTTTCTCATGAAAGCAGCCGATATCCCATCCCACGGACTGTTTCGATGGCTTCATTGCCAAGTTTCTTACGGAGATAGCCGACGTAAACATCAACCACGTTAGACCCAGGTGCGTAGTCATATCCCCACACGAGATCTAATAATTGCTCGCGACTCATCACTTGGTTAGGGTGACGCATTAGGGTTTCAACGAGGGTGAATTCGCGGGCAGAAAGATCAATTAGCTGGCCATCAACTTTCAGACGACGGGTGCGGCGGTCCAGCACAATATTCCCTACCTGTAAGGTCACATCAGTCTGGGCACGATCAGAGGCTGCAGGTGTCCTGAGGCGGGCTCGAATGCGAACGAGCAGTTCCTCGAATCGAAAAGGTTTGGTCACATAGTCATCGGCCCCCAGCTCAAATCCGCTAACTTTATCTTTAATATCGTCACGGCCCGTGAGGATAATAACGGGTGACTGAAAACCCTGTCCTCGGAGTTCTTCCAGCAGCGACAGACCATCTTGTCCGGGAATACCTAAATCGAGCACGACCAAATCAATCCGGCCATCCAGAGCGATCGCCCTGGCATCATCACTGTTATTAGCGGTAGAGGTGGTGAAGCCATTAGCGTGCAAGCCCTTCTCTAAAAAGGACACAATCCGCAATTCATCCTCAACAATGAGAACGTGGGTCATAAATGGGATCTCCTAAAGCTTCTAAAGAGGCAGAATCAGACTGAAGGTTGACCCCACGCCCAACTGGCTGGTGAGTTCAACATGCCCTTTGTGAGCCTCGGCAATGGCACTGACGATCGCTAGGCCCAGCCCAGCCCCTTCGGAGCGACGGTAGCTGTTGGCAGCCCGGGCAAAGCGATCAAAGATCCGCTGCTGATCAGCAGGGGCAATCCCTTCGCCTGTATCGTGGACCCAAAATCGTACCCGCCCTTTCGAGAGCGACGAACCCAGTTCAATGGTGTCGGTGGGCTGCGTATGCTGCGTCGCGTTCTGCGCCAGATTGAGCAGAGCTCCTGTAATCCTCTGGCGATCAGCTACAAACTTACCGTGGCCGATGTTAACAAGCTGCCAGTTGCGCTTGTCGAGGGCGGTCATCTTACCAAATACCACTTCCGTAAAGGAGGCCAGATCAAGCGTTTCTGGTTGCAAAAAATCCGGGCGATCAGCTTTAGCTAGTAAGACCAAATCATTTACGAATCGTCCCATGCGATCGAGTTCGTCCATCACAATCTCTAGTGTCTCTCGCTGCTCTTCAGGATCATCGTCCATCAGTTCCAGATGGCCCTGAATAATCGTGATGGGAGTTCGCAGTTCGTGGCCGGCATCATTCACAAAATTGCGCTGACTATCGAAGGCAGCCTGCACCCGATCCATCATGGCGTTGAAGGTACTGGCTAACGCAGCGAGTTCGCCGGTCCCTTCTACTTCCAGACGTTGGGAAAGATTCAATTCGTTAATTCCTCTAGCGGTTTCTGCCAATCGCTGTACCGGCTTCAGCAACTGGCGGCTGCCCAACCAAGCCAGGAGAAAGGAAAAAATCACCCCCGCAGTGGCGATTTTAATGAAGACATAAACCCCAGCCAAAGATTCTGCCCGCTCCCCAGCCGCCAGGTGAGCCACAATAAACTGCCCTATGAAGGTACCGTCAACCTCAAGCACATGGGTCTTATATAGAACGCTGTCAACGGCAGGGTCGGGAACAGGTACGATTTCTCTGGTGGGTTCTCTCAGGTTGAACCACTGCTGCATTATCTCCGAGTCAGGCTGGATAACGGTCGGTAGTGGGATAGGGGTCGCTCGATAGAATTCATCATTCAAGACGACAATATGAAAATTATCGTCTTCCGGCAGGTCCTCGCCAAGAAAGCCGTCGATGAACACCATCAAGTCTGCTTCCGTTTCCGGAGACGCTGCATCCAATTTTGATTGAAACGTGTCTAACTCTTCGCGCAGATCTTCGCGGACTCGTTGATTGACTTCCGCAAACAAGAAGAAGCGGAATATCGGCACGGCAGCCGCCATCACCAGCAGCATACTGGTGGCGTACAGCAATAAGATACGAGTCCGAGTCTCACCAGTGAGACGTTGTAGCCAGCGTTGGAGTCCAGTCCTTGAAGAAACCCTCGCAGGGGTAGATGGGGGGGTAGCAGAAATTTTCACGACGATTACAACTGTTTTGGGGCTGTCGTTTCTGGAGACTCGTCTTTAATATCTTTGATTCAACTCGGCCTTTGAGGTTCCAGCTCTGTGACAGAACATAAGCCATCCCAAAGCGCCATGAGATTTGAGACCGTGATACCAATGTAATGATTCTCTGATAAGCCCATATTTTGATCGATAGATTAGTATGCAATATTCTGTTCTCAGCCTTGGCTGCAAACTCAACATTGGATGGCCTTACTGCATGCTACTGCTTTCAGTGTTTATCAGAGAATCATTACATTGGTATCACGGTCTCAAATCTCATGGCGCTTTGGGATGGCTTATGTTCTGTCACAGAGCTGGAACCTCAAAGGCCGA
>JBCBJE010000829.1:0-2608 GCA_038523735.1 Cyanobacteria bacterium J06626_18
AAAGCCCCATAAAGGTACCAGCCGGCGTCGCCTACCGGTGATTGTGCCAGCTCGTAAGGTGTGGACATAAACCGGTAGGCGACGCCGGCTGGTACCTTTATGGGGCTTTTGATGCGGCAGGTGTGTTCACCGTACAGGCGCTACAGCCACGATCGCTAATGCAGTTGCAGCCGGATCAGGTGGTTCAAAATTTCACCGACAGTTTGAACTTCATTGACCATCAGAGTTGGGAGGATATTCAAGACCAGCAGGGCACCCTCAAGCGATCGCTATTGTCTCTAGGAACTGGCTCTGAGGCAGCAGCAGTTGAGGATTGGCAAGTGGGCGATCGCGGGCTGGTAATTCATCTATTCGGCGGTATTGGGGGAGAACTTGCCGAGGGGGGCACACCGGGTAGTGTGACTGGACACTTTGCCTACGGGGTTGCTGAAGTGGTTGAGGATACGTTTACTGGTGAGCCTCGCTTTGACATCACCTATCACCAGGTTTATGCTCACAATCCCAATGCGATCGTTGCCGGGGTGTTGGACTGGAGTGCCTACACTGGAAGCTTGGAGCGCGGCTGGCTGGGAGCCAGGCCAATTTCGGATGTCATCGTCAAACTGGATACGTTTACAGAGCCGTTTAACTTAGGCAGTCAGCCGCTATCGCTGTTCGAGAGCCTGCTGCGGGAAACGCAAGTGATTGCTGCGCGTTATCGCACGGGGGATGGTACAGGGGTTGCTATCGTATCGCCTGCAACGTCCTGTGTGCAGGATTCCAGTCAGGCGTTTTACATCGCGATCGAGGCAGTTAAGCAAAAGGCACTGGATACGCCCGAAATCTCGAAGTGGTTGGCTACTCATCCAGACGATCCGGGGGCAGGCAAGTTTTGGGAGTTCGTTAGCCTGGGGAAGGATTTGGTTGATCTGCTGGCTCCTTACGGAGTGGTGCGTCCAGACTGGAAGCAAAATGCTGAAGCACTGGCAGGCGTCAACGGTCGCGATGGCTTTGTCAGCAGCCGTGGCCTCGTGAATACATTACTGAGTTGGCGCTCCATGATGCCGCGACGCGCCCACGACGAACTTAGCCGTACGTTTTTGGAGCATGGCGCGCAGCTTTGGGTTCTCCGCACCAACCAAGTGGGGGGACGTAACCCTGAAATTGCCCCGCTCGCTCCGACGCTCTTATTTGGCAAGTGGCCTGTCATCGGACTGCTCACAAAACGGCTAAGCGATGCCGTCAGTACCTCTTTAACCTGGCGATCTTGGCTGATTACAGGAGGAGGTTTACTGCTGTATGGCGCGATTGCCCTTGCCTACGGATTCTACAGCCGCTTTCTACAATTCTCCCTTGCTAAGATGCGGAGCTGGCTGGCTCCCATCCGCATGATCCAGCTTTTTATTGTGCCGGCCATGGTGGAGGAAGGCATTTTCCGTGTTGTACTGCTACCCCACCCGCTAGAAGGCATTGACGGGAGCCGCTGGCTACTCTGGGTGGCGTTGAGTCTCACAGCGTTCGTGTTCTACCATCCCCTTAACGCAAGGCTGTTTTACCCGCCCGGACGGGGTACCTTTGCCGATCAACGATTCCTGATTCTGGTCGTATTGCTGGGCATCGTGTGCTCCGGGGTCTATGCTCTGACTGGTTCATTTTGGGCGATCGCGCTAATCCACTGGATTGTTGTCGTCGTTTGGCTCTTGGCGCTAGGAGGCGACGCCCGACTACGCGAGAAAACTGGGTAAACCCTAGACCTGTAGCAATCTGCAATCCCATCGAACACACCTTCCTGTTCCCTGTTCCCTGCAAACAAACGAGATGTACTAAACCAAAATGTATAGGGCTATCGTCATGTTTCTTCGCAAATATGTTGCAAAACCTTTCCCAAGCTAAACCTTGATGTCAGGTATTTACTCTGTCCGCAGATAACTTTGTGTTGGGTGATACGGTGGGGGCTACTCAGAAATTTTTTAAGCCTGTATTACTCATGTACAAAAATCGCGAAAAAGACTGGCTGGGCTCTTTAATGGTCGCTGCCTTGGGCGCTGGCGTTATCACTACTTTGGCGGTTGCTCAGGGCCAGAGTCCCTGGTTGGCGATGGGAATTACAGCGTTTGCCGCGATCGCGGCAGTCGTTTTTGATCAGCTGATGTAGGCACGGTAATGCACTTTTGTGCGCCTATCAATTCATGTCAGCTAGTCTTGGTGAATGACTGTGTGCATGTGCGATCGCCACAGCCCCACAGAGTTTTTGCAGCGATGCAAAAACTCTGTCATGTTCGATGCAGCCTGCAAGTTCCTGGTCGAATCGTTCTCTGCAGATTCCGCCTCTGCCCCTCTTCCAGCAGGGCTAGTATTGGAGAAAGGGCTAGTTCAGAAGATGCTGAGGAGAGAGCTTATGCAAGACTCAGTAATTTATCGAGACATTATCGCTGAAGGTCTACAAGAAGGTATCCAACGGGGCGAGGCTAACATCGTGCTCCGTCAGCTGTATAGACAAGTTGGTAAGCTATCTACGGAGTTGGAGACTCAAATAAAGGCACTTTCTCCACAAGAGTTAGAAACCCTTGCCGATGCGCTGTTAGATTTTGCCAAGCTGGAAGACTTATTGCAGTGGCTTGAACGCAAT
>JBCBJE010000830.1:0-2594 GCA_038523735.1 Cyanobacteria bacterium J06626_18
CAGCCTTTACTCAGGATGTGAATCGCGCTCAAGTTCTCAAAACCGGCTCTATCGTTCGCCAAACAGTCCCCTTCATTCTCGGCAAGGGCTCTGCCAAAGCCGCTCTGGATGAGATGCAAGCCCACGATCGCAGCCGCATGCATGTGGTCGATCGCCATGGTCAGCCGATCGGTGTCCTGCTTGTCGAGACACTCGAACGAGCCGTCCAGAGCGGCGTTGAAGAAGTGGAATCCGTGATGAACACTGACTTCCCCATCGTCGAAGCTGCCACCAGCCTGGAAGAAATTTTTCATATTGCCCAGTCTGGGATGCCCATTGCCGTGGTGAATCGTAAAGGCAAATTTAAAGGAGTCGTGGAGCAGTCCGATATTCTTGCTAGCATTGGCCGCCTGAGCCAAGACAGCGATGAACCGAAATCGCCGTCGCTAGAGCGTGTTGCGGTTTAACCGCATAAGGACTCCTTAAAAAAGATGAATACTGCCATTAAACGAAGATGAATACTGCCATTGCCGATTTTTTCAACTGGTTGTTCTTAAACCAGTCAGCTGAAATTATTCCGCTAGGAAATTGGATTTCTAGCTTTGTCGATTGGGTTGTCACTAACTTTCGCTGGGTGTTTCAACTCATTCGCGTGCCTGTCAGCCAAGCCCTCAATGGGATTGAAGCGGTTTTGCAGTGGGTACCCCCCATTGTGTTTTTAATCCTTCTGGGACTGCTGGCTTGGCAATTCGCCGGGCGAGGCATCGCCATTCTCAGCCTCATGGCAATGACGGGTGTGGGGTTGATTGGGGTCTGGTCAGAAACCATGACAACGCTGTCTTTGGTTGTAACCGCCGTTGTGCTTTGCATCTTGTTAGGTTTGCCACTGGGGATTGCCGCCGCGCGGAGCGATCGCATCGAAGCCATTATCCGCCCAGTCCTTGACGCTATGCAAACACTGCCAGCCTTTGTTTACCTGGTACCGGTCGTCATGTTGTTTGGCACTGGGAAAGTTCCAGGTGTCATTGTCACCTTTGTGTTTGCGGTACCGCCCTTAATTCGCTTGACGAATATTGGCATCCGTCAGGTCTCGGAGGAAACGGTCGAAGCGTCACTGGCCTTCGGCTCGACGCCTCGACAAATGCTCTGGGAGGTTCAGATTCCTTTGGCCATGCCCACTATTTTGGCTGGGGTCAACCAGGCTATTATGTTGGCGCTATCAATGGTAGTGATTGCGTCTTTAATTGCTGTCGAAGGTCTGGGGCAGATGGTGAACCGGGGCATCGGTCGCTTAGACGTAGGGCTGGCTGCTGTCGGCGGTATTGGTATTGTGTTGATGGCAATTGTGCTCGATCGCATCACCCAAGCGATCGGCAAAACCCCCAGTAACGGACTGTCATGGTACGACCGGGGGCCAGTGGGGGCCATGCGTGGCGTTATAGGGCGGCAACGAACACCGGCCCGTGCCCGTTAGCAACAGGCAACTGACGCCCCGCGCTAGACCTGTGACCAACTCCCTGAAGACCTGTTAATTCAATCAGATCACGTATTAATCCAAACTCGAAGAACTATGCAACTCAATTTCCAAACTTTCCGAGCGACCAATGGTTTGCAAAAAGTTGGCCTTGTAGCAGCTCTGGCTATGGCGATCGCAGGCCTCTCTGCCTGCAGCTCTGAAGAACAAGCTACCGATGGTGGTACAGATAGCAACGCCACGGCAACTGATGCTCTGCCAGGCGAAGGCATTACCGTGACTCCAGGCTATGACCTCCTGGAAGAACTCTTCCAAACTGAAGTTGTCAGCATTGGCTTAGAACGCTTGGGCTATGAAATTGGCTCCAAAAAGGAATTAAAACCTGCCACCTTACACGTCGATATTGCTAACGGTGGCATTACCTACATGACCCATCATTGGGAAGCCCTGCATGAGGAGTTTTTTGTGCAGAGTGGAGGTGATGAGTCACTGGAACGAACGGGGCAATTTGTCTCTAACGTGTTGCAGGGCTACAAAATTGATAAAGCAACCGCAGAAGAATACGACATCACCTCAGTAGAACAGCTCAAAGATCCTGAGATTGCGGCCCTGTTTGATACGGATGGAGATGGCAAAGCTAACCTAACCGGTTGTAATCCTGGTTGGGGATGTGAGTTAGTCATCGAGCATCACTTTGATACCTATGAACTGCGCGACACTGTGCAACACGAGCAAGGTCAATATTTTGCGCTAATTGCCGACACTATTACTCGCCATGAACAAGGAGAGCCTATCCTCTTTTATACCTGGACGCCTCTTTGGGTGAACGGCGTGTTGAAAGATGACGAAGACGTGGTGTGGCTAGAAGTGCCTTACACGTCTTTGCCCGAAGCACAGGGTGAAGTATCTGAAGCCGATACGTCCGTCGATGGGGTAAACCTAGGATTTGCGATCGATCAACAAACTATCCTGGCAAATCAGGCGTTTATCGATGAAAACCCATCTGCAGCTAAGTTCTTTGAGCTAGCCCAGATCCCGATTGAAGATGTTAGCGCTCAGAATCAGCTAATCCAGGATGGGGAAGATACTCCGGAAGCAATTCGCGAACACGCCGAAGCTTGGGTCGAGGAAAATCAAGCTG
>JBCBJE010000831.1:0-2589 GCA_038523735.1 Cyanobacteria bacterium J06626_18
CCCGCGGTGAAGCAGGCGATTGAAAACGCTCGTGATGAGCTGATTCGTTCGCCGCAAACGGTTGTGTGCGATAACTACATCGGCGAGAAATCGATCAATCTGCTGAAGCGCGAATTGGGTCTGGATGGATGAATCCGATAGGGACGCGATTAATTGCGTTCCTATCGGATGCGGAATGATTTGCGGTGTTGGGGAGACAACCCCAAACGAGTGATCGCCTCCCGATGGCGGGTGCTGCCATATCCCTTGTTAGAAGCCAAATCGTAGCCTGGATAGCGGTTGTCCAAACGCACAATCAACGTATCGCGCCAGACCTTGGCCAGAATGCTAGCGGCTGCGATCGCAATCTGCGTCTGATCACCTTTGACTATCGTCTTTTGTGGCAATGCGAGGCCTGGAATTTTCTGGTTACCATCAATCAAACAAAGCGATGGCAAGTAGTCTAACCGATTCACAGCCCGCTTCATGGCCAACAAAGAAGCCTGAAGAATGTTGCAGCGATCAATTTCATGAACGCTAGCAAGGCCAATCGCAAAAGTATCGGCCTGCGCTTTGATCGGGCCAACCAGCGCCTCTCGTTTTTGAGACTTCAGCAGTTTGCTATCTTTAACCCCCAACTTAGACAACTGGGCTGCTGCCTCAGGTGCAAGAATCACTGCTGCTGCTACAACAGGACCAAACAAGCACCCTCTGCCGACCTCATCTACACCAGCAATTCTAGAAGATGCATCAGCGTGAGTTGAAACCATTTCTCGTCGTCATGCTGATCGTTTACCTGATTGGAAGAGGGCCGCTTAGCTGACACTCGATAGGTCATTATCAGAAGGAGCTGAAGAACGACGGCGACGACGGCGGCGAGGTCCTGTCGAAGGTTCACCCTCCTCTTCTCCAGCGGCTGAGGCTGACGTCTCAAGTTCTGTCGAGCCTTCCTCATCTGACTGTTGAGTGGGTTCAGATTCATCTCCAACTGCGTCGAGCAGTTCTGGAACAACGACATCAGCTGCCGAATCCACTTCAGGTGCTTCCGAAGTAGCCTCTTCTTCAACGGTCTGAGCAACCTGTCCAGAAGCCTCAGCAGCAGTATCGTCGGCGAGCGTATCTGGAGGGGGCGCTTCTCCCGGTAGCGTAACCGTAACCAGGGTGTTTCTGGGGTCTTTGACCGTCTGTGCGCTCAACATCAGCGGTGAAACTCCCATCAGCGCATAAACTCGCTGCTCCTCGGCGGTCATTTCAACCACAATTTTCTCCGGAGGAGGAGCTGCTTTCCGCTCGACGCGTCCGTTACGTCCACGGCTGCTAGCGCGGCCTGGGGTTGGCATTGCTGAAGGTGTTGGTTCTGAGACCTCTTCAGGAGCAGACGCGCCAATAGGAGCCGGAATCGTGCGATCCGAATCGTGTCTGCCGTTACCCCGGTTGCTAGGAGCTGGCTCTCGCCGCCGCCGCCGTCGGTTGCCCTTATTGCCACGCGATTCTTGGTAGCTGGGATGGTTGATTAGATCCAGTTCTTGCAAATCTGTATGTGGATCGAGGCTCTCTGCAGGGCTTTCTCGCAGTGACGGCGGTGATGGTGATGATGTGTAGCGGTTGCCACTACTCACGATTTCGCGAATGGGGTCCACTAGAGGGCTTTCGGTAGTTTCTGGCTCATCTGGCAGATGAACTAGATGTCCAAGCCCGCCACAGGTCGAACATGGACGTCCGAATAGCTCATAAATGTTTTGGCCTTGACGCTTACGGGTGAGTTCCACCAAACCCAGTTCAGAAAGTTGAGAAATTTGCGGTCGTGATTTGTCTGCCCGCAGTGATTTGTTGAAAATTTCGAGCACCTGGAGCTGGTCGCGACGGGAGTCCATATCAATGAAGTCCACGATGATGACGCCAGCAACATTGCGCAGTCGCAACTGACGAGCAATCTCCGTAGCAGCCTCACAGTTGGTCCACAAAACCGTTTCACGCGCGGTTGCCGAGCGCGTAAAGGAGCCGGAGTTCACGTCAATAACCGTGAGTGCTTCCGTCGGCTCAATGATGATGTAGCCACCCGAGGGCAAATCTACCCTTGGCTTCAACGCATCGCGAATGGCAGCATTCACGCGGAAAAATTCCAGCAGGGGAACGCGATCGCGGTGATGATCGATCAATACACCTGGGGGAATTCGTCCGGCATTCCAGCTCATTAGGTGTTGCTTCACCCGCTTTGACCCGGTGTGAGAATCAGTCACAATGCGATTGACATCGGCACTGTAAACATCCCTTAACACACGCTGGATAAAGTCGTCATCGCGGTTCAGCAGAGCCGGCGGACGGGTTGTCACGGCTTCCTGTTGAATACTCTCCCACTGGCGCTGGAGGGATTCCAGATCCTCAATGATGGCTTCTTCAGCGACGCCTTCGGCCTCAGTCCTGACCAGCAAACCCATGCCTGAGGGTTTCAGCAAGATTGCCAAGGCCCGCAAGCGATTTCGTTCTTGGTCATTGCGGATGCGGCGCGAAAGATTGACCCCTTTGCCATAGGGCATCAGCACCAGGTAGCGCCCTGGTAGGGTGATGTTGCCTGTCAGGCGAGGCCCCTTGTTTCCCGTCGGCTCCTTC
>JBCBJE010000832.1:0-2580 GCA_038523735.1 Cyanobacteria bacterium J06626_18
AGGGCTTGCACAAATGCCGAAAGGGGAATATTGCGGTTAAACTGATCAAATTTCCCTTTAATAAAATAGCCCCGCTGCCGAACAATCGGCTTGTGGACTTCGTTGACCACCGCTGTCTTCCCAATTCCGGAAAATCCGGCAACCAGCATCAATTCAGTTGTCCCCGCTGCGACGCGTTCAAAGGCATCCAGTAAGGATTGAACTTCCGATTGCCGACCGTAGAGCGTTTCGGGAATCAGAAAGCGATCGCTCAAATCGCACTGTCCCAACTCAAACGCTGGGATGTTACCGTTAGTTTTCCACTGGGTCAAACACTGCTCTAGATCGTGCTTAATCCCCGTTGCACTTTGGTAGCGATCCTCCGCGTTTTTTGCCATCAGCTTAGAGACGATCGCCGCAACCATTTCTGGCACTGCTGAATTCAGCTGATCCACGGGCACAGGCAGTTGGGCAATATGGCAATGCACTAACTCCAACGGATCTTCCGATTCAAAGGGGAGTTTGTCACTCAACAATTGATAAAGCGTTACCCCCAAGCTGTAAAAATCTGTGCGGTAGTCAATCCCCCGATTCATCCGTCCGGTTTGTTCGGGAGCCAGATAAGCCAGCGTCCCTTCTAGGGTATTAGCGCTTTGGATTTCTTGAGTTTCTTTAGGCAACAAAGACGCAATGCTAAAGTCGATCAGCTTGACTTGGTTTGACTCTGGTCGAATCAGAATATTGGCGGGTTTGATATCTTTATGTATCACCCGATTCTGACCCAGATTATGCAGAATCTCCGACAGTTGCAGGGCGATCGCCAGAACGTCTACCAGGGTTAATGACCGCTGCTTTAGGTAGGCACTTAACGCTATGCCGCCCCAATCTTCCATTACCAGGGCATAGCCGCTGCCCCAGGCTTCTAGACCCAAGGGGTGGATCATTCCTGAAATAGGCAGATTCTTTGAGATCGCATACTGGTTGCGAAATTGTACTAATTCATCAAAGCTGGGGTAATCTTCTCGCAGCACCTTAATTACCACAGACCGCTGGGTTGCCGCCTGCACTGCTCGATAGACCGCGGTACGACTTCCTAGATAGAGCTGCTCTGTGAGCCGGTAACCAGCAATTTTCGGGAATTCCTGAGAGGGTGTGGATGCTGAGATTGCCATCTTTTTGTCCAGAAGGTGTGCCCTACAGCTAAGTCAAATACCTTTATAGGTTTCCCTCAAGATTGGGCGATAGACCAGCGGCTGGTCAGCCGACCTACAGCGCTACCGTTGCACAGAGCACCGAAGATTACGACGGCAAAGGTTAGCCGCTGTAGACATCCTGTCGGACACGACGAAAAGGCTTTGATGATCGGCTGCACCAACGTGGCAGATTCAGCCAGCAACAGACCCCAGATAGTAGCGTCAGTTACAAACAGTATCCCGAGCAACAAAAAATACAGCCCCCTTGCTCCCGGCCTCTGGCCGGGCAGCGCCCACCGCGGCTCTGCCGCAAAAAGTGCCGGGTCCCTCGCATGAAACCCTGCAGGGGACCCGGCCAGTTTATGCCATCGCGCCCTCCGTTGAGCTTGTTGCCCGACGGGGCCAGCGGCGATCGCTGAGCCTTACCCCACCGGCCTTTTGATACTCGTAGCTGTCTTGCCCGTAGGTACAGGCAACGGCCATGAGCATTTTGGCAGAGTAGCGGCTGAGGGCGCGTTCGTCGGCCTTGAGTTCGCTACGAAAGGCGGCGAGTTCAGCGACGCGCTGATTGTAGTCCTCCAGTTTGGTCTGGAAGCTATCAATCTGCTTTTCGTAGTCGGGCACGGTGAGGCCGTTGCCCAAGTCGAGCTTGGGGTCGATGGCCTTCATGCCGGGGATGCGACCGAGGGCGGTCTTGAGTATCGCCGAAGCGAGTTTTTTACGGGACATGGTAGATGCACCTCCTAGTGCGTAGTGTGTTTGTTGTCCGTAGAAGAACTACGAGGGAACACGGGATAGTTTGATTGTGTTGTGGGTTGCTGGGTGGTGTCATAGGGGAAACTGCGGAACTTTGGCGCGGTGGATAAAGTTCCGTGTTTTCTCGCTGGTGGTTGGGTGAGGGAGATTTGAGAGAGGGCTAATGGGGTGGGGGATGGCGCTGAACTGTATGCAGTCTGGGGGTTTCGGACGAGAAACTGTAGGGCACCTCTATTTATTCAGATTCTGCTGAAAATGCCAACGAAGCTTCAAGGGGTTCAGCATCTCCTCTGGGAAAAATAGGCAATTAATCGAGGTGCCCTGTATGCAGGCGGTTTTAGGAGGAATTACGGTGGAGAGAAGACTTTATTGCTATCTCGTCTCTTGAATAGAACAAAGGCGATGGGTTTGAGACAAATAGACAAATCTGACTTGTTGCGTTTACTCGGTAGTTTTGCTGAGCGCACGTGGGTGATGCTGAAAGATAGGCCTACTTTTCTTTATGCGAAATCCGATTTGCTCAAAGACTAATTGAGTTTGCTTTATACAAAATCGGAGTTTTCACAAGACTAATTGGTTTTGCTTTATGTAAGATCGAGTTTCGCAGAAGCCATATCGAGTTTCGCTTTCAGAAAACTGAGTTGCATTGAAC
>JBCBJE010000833.1:0-2571 GCA_038523735.1 Cyanobacteria bacterium J06626_18
CAAAATTCGCGAAATTCTGATTGCTGCTCAACTTGAACTCGGAGCCGTTGTTGCGATCGCTGCCTGGTCTGATCAGGGGCGAACCAGCGTGTTGAACGTCGAATAAAGCAGGGAAGTTTACGCGATAGCACCATGGTGACTAGAAGAATGCAACATAATCCACGCTAGCGATCGCACCCCACACTCCACAAACGATGGCGTGTATTTCTTCCATAGACCGCATCTATCTTTGAGGGCAGTCACTTCTGCTGACCTCCGTCATAATCAGAGCAAGCACTCTGGAGGTCGCCATGGGCAAAGGGCATCACTCGGGCCTCAAGCTGTCACAGTTGCGGGCGCTGGTGGCTGTGGCCGACTGCGGCAATTTTGGTGAGGCGGCTTGGCAATTAGGATTAACGCAGCCGACAGTCAGTTACGCGATCGCCACGCTTGAAGAAGACCTAGGGGTTGTGCTGCTATTGCGGGGACGCCATGGAGCCCAGCTCACCCCTGCCGGCGAGGCTATTACTCAACACGCGCGCGACATCCTGCAACTGCTAGACACTGTGCAGCAAACTGCAAACCTGCATCGAGGATTGCAGGGCGGTCAGGTTCGCATTGCTACATTTCGCAGTGCTGCCGCCAATTTGCTGCCCAAAATTGTGGCCCGGTTTCAGGCAGACTATCCTGCGATCGCGGTCACGATAACCGAGTTTTACGACTACACCTATGCTGAGCAGCAAATCCGCGATGGCAAAGCTGACATCGGCATCACATTTTTGCCTACCAACAATGAGTTTGAAACATGGGAAATGATGCGCGATCCGTACTGGGTGCTGCTGCCGCCACAGATTGAGATGCAGGGCACTCGCCTCACTTGGGAGCAGTTGCTAGCCCTGCCGCTAATTCTGTACCCCGAAGACAATAGCTGCTTCGCCAATGTGCAGAAGTATTTTCAGCAAGCAGGGCAACGGTTAGAACCCCGTCACCAGTTTCGTGAAACCCAAACTATTTTGAACATGGTAGCTCAAGGCGTAGGTGCGGCAATCATGCCTTCGCTCTCGTCCAATCCTATGCCGCCGGGTGTCAAAGTTGTCCAGCTACCGTCGGCTCTGGAGCGCATCGTCGGGGCTGTTCTCTTAGCCAATGCTCTCCAAACGCCCGCTGTGTTTGCGTTTTTACAGGTTCTCAAGCAGCAGACGTTTTCTGCCAGCGCCCTGATGAGTGCTTAGGTTTATCCCTTTTATGCGGCAATACGATGAGTTTGTGGTTGGGTAAGGCTTAGGAGCGATCGCCTCGTCTTCGTCCCGATTTGCCATCAACTCCTACGTCTCAACCAACGAAAGACCGTCTCAGCCGAAAGTGCCAGGTCTACCCCCTGAAGGCACGGCAGTAGAGTATCTCCTTCTACTAACATCAGCAACCGATTAGGCTCGTAACACAACACCGATCGCTCCTCAGGATCAATTAGCCAACCCAATTGAGTACCATGCTGCAGGCAATGCAAGATATTCCCCGTCACTCTCGTCTGACTCTGATGGGGCGATAGAATTTCGATAACCCAAGCTGGGGCAAATGTAATTCCACTGCTGGCAATATCACCATTCTCATCAATGGGGAGTCGATGATTGGCAACAATAGCAACGTCTGGTACGACTGAGCGTCCACCAAACGTACATCTCAGTTCTGGGAATGCTTCGTAGGCACTATCAAGCGCGTCTACTACTCCAACCAGCCTTTTTTGCAAGAGGCTATGTTTACTGCCACCCATCGGTTTTTGAAGGATATCTCCCCTGCGGTATTCCCAAGCAGGTGACTCATCAATATTAGGAAGCTGTAAGAACGCCTCGAGAGTCATGGATTGAGACGGAGCAGATGTCATTTGGAATATCCCAATCACTGAGATTAGCTTAGCGTAAGGACTACAAACCAGAAAAAAGCAGCTTTTTGTGTTAGAAGAATGGGTATGTAACGCTTACAGGAATTTGCTGGCTATGCTTCTCCCCGGTGCGGCTGTTCAGGTTGTGAATGTTAACGACACCTACTACGGATTTCAAGGTCAGGTGCAGCGGGTTGCGGACGGTAAGGTTGCAGTGCTGTTTGAAGGCGGCAACTGGGACAAGCTCGTCACTTTTAATGCTTCTGAACTGGAGTCAGTGGGAGCACGTCGCGGCAAGAAATAGGTTCAGTAAGATAAGCAAGCATCTGATACTGCTCGGAGATCACGCCCCTTATGCGACTGCCGTTACCCCAGTTCGCGCCGCATTCGCGCCAGCCCCAACACATTGCTGAAGTCGTTGAGACCTCGACAACTGGCTTTTTAGCTCAGTGTTTGGAGCCAGATGCACTGAGCTTCGCCCAGATGCCGCCCTTCGGTAGTTGGGTCAAGGCTGTCGATGAAGACTCCGGCAACTGTATTTACGGCGTGGTGTATCACGCGACCACCAGTCCGCTGGATTCCGTTCACCGAGCAACGGCTTTAGGATTATCCCTGACTGAATTGCGCGAGCAGCAGCCGCAGATTTTTGCCATGCTCAAGACGGAGTTTCGGGTGGCGATCGTGGGATTTCAGCCTGCGGGTGGCGATCTTAC
>JBCBJE010000834.1:0-2570 GCA_038523735.1 Cyanobacteria bacterium J06626_18
AAGTGATTTGAGCCACGTATTTTTGTTAAGGAACATCACAGAAATTGCCGTGCAACTGGCTTGACTTCGTGAAGTCTAAAATTTCTTGAACGATGCGGCCCTGCCAAGGGCGGTTGCAAATTCATAACGCTTGTCTCACAATGGCACCCACTACTCAAACGGCTCGCGCCAACCGAGGTCAGCAAAACCTTGCCTCGCGTGGCCTAGAGCTATTTTGTAGGGCTTTAGGAGTGTCAACGGAACAACGTCATGGAAAACAGAACTACCCCCCCAACGGTTAGCTTGATGGTGGAGATTCCGGAAGAATTACGAGACTCGCTACAGGGGTTTCTGGAAGCTCGAACCGGCTGGGAGCAAGATCGAGTCTTTGGTGCCGCGATCGCGCTCTTTCTCATGCAGAACGGCGTCAACCAGCGCCAGGTCAATCGCGTGTATTTAGATAACGTCTTCGGCTGTGCTGTCTAGCCGCATGAACGCTAAGCCGACGGTCGAACCGTTTCTGCCGACCTTAGCCCAGCAGATTCAAGACAACGATGCCATTGCTTTCCTGAATCGCCTACAGCGCCCGCTCGTGACCGTCCCTGACCTGATGGCTGGTCAGCATCCGGTAACGGTCCCCACCGCAGTGATGACAACAGGCACGCAAACATCGGCTGATTCAGTGCCTTTGGTGCTGCTCCCTGGGTTTGACAGCTCGGTGTTAGAATTTCGCCATTTGATTCCTTACCTGGCTCCCCACCGACGAATCTACGCACTGGATTTACTGGGGTTTGGCTTCACGGTCTATCCACCCTCCACAACAATTGCCCCCAGCACGATTCGCCAGCATCTTTACGCCACTTGGCAGCAGTTAATTGATCGTCCGGTTGCATTGCTGGGCGCTTCGCTGGGGGGCGCTGTCGCCATTGACTTGGCGCTGAGCCATCCTGACTGCGTTGAGCAGCTCATTCTGGTGGATAGCGTTGGCTTTTCCGGGAGTTTTCCGCTGGGCAAGCATCTGGATGCATCGCTCCTTAATTGGGGAGCCGACTGGCTACGTTTCCGCAAAGGTTTTGCACTGCAGGCGCTGGCAAGGCTGCCGTTGGCGGACCCAAGCCTCAAGGACAAGGCGCTGTGTGCCCTGCTTCATCAGGCAATGCCAGACTGGAAGAAAGCGATCGTGTCCTTCACTCAAAGTGGTGGTTACAGCTATTTGGCTGAGCACATTGCGGCCATTCAACAGCCCACGCTGATCCTGTGGGGCGATCACGACACGACGCTAGGCACTGAAGATGCCTGGAAGTTCAAACGGGCGATTCCTCACAGTTGTTTGGTGTGGATCGCAGGTGCGGATCACGCGCCTCATATTGATGCGCCTGAGGCCGTGGCCAAGATCATCCTACAAGAACTCGACTGATCTCGTGGAATACTACTGTCTGACTCACCCAGTGTGAGCCCTGTTTGTAGTCGAGCAGACTGAACTTGCGATCGTCGAGCTCAGTTGCCTCACTTTTTGTCGTTTGGTCCAACATTAATCAAACGGCAAAAGACAGAATGGTCAAATTGCAGCAGCCTAATCGAACGACATGAGCCCTGGATCAAAATCGCTCAACCCAGGGGCGCAGTTCAATTTCCCACGTCCAGGCGCTGCGATGCTGGCGTAGGGTGTTCAGGTAGGTTTGGGCGATCGCGTCTGGGTCCAGGAAGCTATCGGGATTATCCACTGGATTTTGCCTATCGGGTGGCAGAATGGCTCCGTCGATAACAAAGTGAGCCACATGGATATTTTGAGGGGCTAGTTCTCGTGCCATGCTTTGGGCTAACCCGCGCAGCGCAAACTTGCCCATCGCAAACGGGGCGGATTGGGCATAGCCCTTAACGCTGGCCGAGGCTCCGGTAAACAAAATCGCCCCCTGCCCTTTCTGTAACATGCGCTGGGTTGCCTGTTGCCCCACAAGAAAGCCGCCAAACGCACTCACCGCTAACGCCTTCTCGACATCTTCAGGCACCAGATCAACTAAAGGTCCTCGGGTGCGAAAGCTCGGATTGTAGACGACGATATCCGGTGAACCCAGTTGAGCCTCGATGCCTTCAAACAGCTGCTGCACGTCCTCAACTTGAGAGGCATCACAGCTAAACCTTGCCGCGTTGAGTTCTTGACTCAGCGGCATCAGCTTATCGGCATTGCGGGCTGCTAAAGCGACTTTCATACCCGCTTGTGTAAACAAACGAGCTAGCGAGGCGCTCAGCCCATTGCCAGCACCGACAATCAGCGCAATTTCGGGAGTATTCATGCGTGTTCAGTTGGAAGCGTCAAGATAAGGAGCTATCACCCTCAAGCTTATTACAGTCAAAATCAGCAACGTATCATTTAATCTGAATCTTTCTCATAGGAGCGCTTACCGGCGAATGGCGAACAGCTAAAGGGGGGACTAGCGATCGCAGTCCCGTCCATCACGGTCTCAGATTGGAGCGGCACATTCAATCTCGGTTATTTCCTCGATAAAGCTCCCCAATGCGATTGGACGCTAAAAGCACAATTGAGTATAAATGAACTACATCAAACTCAATTATGACTAAACGATTGAATC
>JBCBJE010000835.1:0-2559 GCA_038523735.1 Cyanobacteria bacterium J06626_18
CGCTGACCACCATAAGGATCCTGCCGATAGCCAAAAGGTGAGGTGTAGGCCACAAAATTTTCAACTGGGAAAGAAGCTGACTGCCAAGACGAAGCAGGTGACCTAACAATGCTTGCCTGAGCCTCCTGTGCCTCAACGACAGGCGGCGCGTTTCCTAACTCAGCAACTCCCCAAATCAACCCTCCTAGTAAAGCTAAACCAACAATACCAAGGCGCCAAGAAGGCGGCAGCGATCGCGCCAACTGCAACATCTCGTTTTCGAGCTCTGATGCCTGAAAATGTTGCGAGTACAACGCCCTACGTTTGTGACGTCTGTGTCTCGTTGAAGTGCAAACACGACCTAAATCCAACTTCCGGCGCATGAGAGACAGAAATGTAAAGCTCTTAACAGTAATTATGTACTACTTTTGTCGCCCCGTAAAGTACATCCTGAAGCGGTAGCGAAAGGAAGAGAGAGTAAGGAGCAGGGAACCGGAGATGGGGAGAGGGGAGATGGGAAAACCTGCTCAACCCCATTCGCCAGCCAACGAAGAACGAAGAACAACCCATCCACTCATCTACCCCGAATGAGCCGCTTTTTGTTCCTTGTACTTCTCCTTGAAGACGGCCTGCTGCCGCTTGTGGTCCACAACCGGTTGAGGATATCCGGCGCGATCGCACTCGTCGGGCGAAATCTTGCCAGTTACGAGGGCTCCGGTATCCAAGTGCCGAATTTCCGGCACCCACTGCCTAATGTATTCCGCCTCGGCGTCGAACTTTTGGGCCTGACTCGCTGGATTAAAAATTCGCAGGGGCTTGGGATCCATGCCGCTAGAAGCACTCCACTGCCAGCCGCCATTATTCGCTGAAAGATCGCCGTCCACTAACTTTTGCATAAAGTACTTTTCACCCCAGCGCCAATCAATAATCAAGTCTTTGGTGAGGAAGCTAGCGACGATCATGCGGCAGCGGTTGTGCATCCAGCCAGTTTCATTGAGCTGTCGCATGGCAGCATCCACGATAGGATAGCCGGTACGTCCTGCGCACCAGGCTTGAAACTGCTCTTCATCATTGACCCAGGGAAAGTCTTTCCACTGATCGCGGTACGGCCCTTTGGCTAGCTCTGGAAAAAAGTACATAACGTGTTGATAGAACTCCCGCCAGGCCAATTCCTGCTGCCAAGTTTGGACATTCTTGCGGGTCTCGTCACTGCGGCAGCGATTGTAAGCCGTTTCTGCTGCTTCCCATATGGTTCGAATCCCGATTACGCCAAATTTTAACGCCGCACTGAGTCGTGAGGTGCCATCCACAAAGGGAAAGTTGCGCTGCTCATCATATTCGGCGATGTAGCGATCATCGTCACAGAATTGCATTAGCTGCTGCTGAGCAGCCCATTCGCCAGCTGCCAACGGCAGGGGGGCTTCCCACTCAAATCCTAAATCCTTAGCGGTGGGGAGGACGATCGCGCCAGCGTCCTTGGCTTTTCGTCTGAGGTCGGCTGATAGTCCTTCAGCTGCTTCTAGTGTCGGTGCAGGGGCAGCTTTGGTCTGCTTGCGCCAGTTTTTCCAAAAGGGGGTATAGACCGTATAAGGTGTATCGTTTCCAGTCATAATGTCGCCCGGCGCATGCAGCAGCTGATCCCAGAAGGTCGTTTTGAACTCAATTCCGGTTTCTTTCAGAGCTGCCACCACCGCTGTATCGCGATCGCGGGAGTAAGGCTCAACATCGCGATTCCAATACACCGCAGTCGCTTCAATAGCTTCTGCTAAAGCTGGGATCGCTTGCGCCGGGTTGCCTTGTAAAATCAGCAGCTCACTGCCTGCTTCAGCGTAGCGATGTTGCAGTTCCCACAAGCAGCCCACCATATAGGTCACCCGCGCTGGAGCAACATCATCCTGCTCTAAAATATCGGGATCAAGGCAAAAGACTCCTGTCACTTGGGGCGATCGCGATCGGGCTGCAGCCAGCCCCAAGTTATCGCTAAGCCTCAAGTCGCGTCGATGCCAAAACAAAGTACGATTTGCCACATGTTCCCCCTTATCCCAATGTCTGCGCCGACAGCTTTTCAGTATAGGCAGGTCTTTAGCAGCTTATCCAGGTAGATAGGGCACAGGGAACAGCGAAGAGAAGCAGGGAGAGCAGAGGAAAAAGAGGTAGAAGTCAGGAGCCAAACTACTGCTTTCCGAATTCCGAATTCCCTCTCTCACTACCCACTACCCATCTACTCCCCTACTTCCCCACTCCCGAAAATCACCGCAGTCCCTGCGTACGGGAGTACCAGCGCATAAGAACTTTTGCCAGTCTCTGCGGGTGGTGGCGCAGCGTACCGTTGGGCTGCTCTTCCATCACGTTGGCAATTACGATCCGGCGACCTGAGGCAATAACGGTATCGCGATCCAGTAGAACTGACTCTGCCCCGACTCTGGCGTACCGTTCTTGGGAGGCTGGTGAGGGTGGGCGGCGCTGTACCAATACCGCATCAAACAAGGGGGTGCCACAGGCTCGGTCAATTGCGCGAATGTGATCCGAGACCTTGTATCCCTGAGTCTCCCCCGGTTCAGTCATGACATTGCAGATGTA
>JBCBJE010000836.1:0-2553 GCA_038523735.1 Cyanobacteria bacterium J06626_18
AAAAACTTTCGGAGCAAGGAGAAAATATTGGCGTCTCAACTATTTATCGAGCCCTTCATCTGATGGTGAAAGTGGGTCTTGTCAGAGAACTAGGCTTAGCTGAGGGACGAAAATACTATGAATTAAGTACTCCCTTTATTCATCAGCATCACCATTTGGTGTGTGTGCAATGCAGTGTTGTACAAGAATTCGAGGAAGATTTCATCACCAAAGTCGGCATCAGTGAAGCCGACAGTCGGGGATTTTCATTGTTGAATTGTCAATTCACCGTTTTTGCCTTATGCCCAAGCTGTCAAAAGCTGTATGACGAGCAGGTAGGTGTGGAGTAAGGAATAGGAGTAGAGGGTGGAGCGTGGAGGTTAGAGGATCAAGAGTTCAGTAACAAACAGGAATCCGGTTACCACTACCCACTACCCATCACCTCGTCTGCGGCTCCTTCCCGTACGCCTGCCAAGCCAAATCAATTAGGCCATTCATGATGGATACCGCTAAGACTGGATTGCCTTTGCGTCCATCTATACGGATGTGGGGCACCATGGAATCTTGCAAGCGAGATTTGAGGACGTCGATGTCCAAAAAGCCTGCAGGGGTGGCAATAACTAGAGCAGGCCGGATCTGATTGGCTTCAATCATCTCAACTAAAGCCTCCAGTGCCGTTTGCGATTCACCCACCACGAAAATACCTTCGGGATAGCGCAGCGCTAGGGTCTCGATGCCCCAAGCCGTTTTGCTCTTGCCCTTTTGCGGACGGGTTAAAGCATCCATGCTGCAGTAGACCGGATTGACAAACGTGTCCTGAATTGGCGGTGCTACGCCAACCTGTACCATCGGCACGTCTACGATAATCGTCGTCCGGGCCGCTAACGCCGCTGCACCTGACGTCAAAGAATGCTCTGAAAAGCGTACCAGCGACGCATATTCAAAATCTGCTGTGGCATAGATAGCCCGACGCACCAGCTCATATTCAGAGGGTGTGAATAAATGCTGATTACCGATCTCGCGATCGATCACCCCTAGGCTTTGGGCGTCAGTCACATGCCATTCCATAGTTCATTCTCAGCAACAAGGCGGGCCGTTGTGCATATAGTATATGGCTTTGAGACCTCACCAAAATTTCTGGCTATCCACCCGAAGCCTTAGACCGAAAGATCACCCATCACCCCATCATCCCATCACTCCTCTTTCCCCCACTACCCTGCCGCCTCAATCTGCTTCACTGCAGTCAGTGCCGAATAACTCACGCCAGCAGTGCCTTCGCCGGGATGGGTACAGTCGCCAACGAGCCAAAGCCCTGGAATAGGGGTGCGGTTGGCAAAGCCGAACGGGCCAAAGGTGCTAAGTCGCATGCCTAAACCACCGACAGCGCCTTGATCGCGTCCCGTAAAGCGTTCAAAGGTTCTAGGCGTACCGGCTTCGATATGAATTAAATGCTCGGGACGGAGGTCGAAGAACTGCCCTAGCTTGGCGATCGCTGCCTGCGTGTAGTGTTGTTTCCGGATCTGGTAGTTATCAGCCTGTTGCCATTGGTTCAGGTCTGTGAAGGAAGAGGCAATAATGGTGGCTTTGCCATCGGGAGCGCGTCCATCACCGGCTCGACTGACAGACACAAATAGAGAATTATTTTCCCCGATGGGGCCGTCGTAATTGTAGAGAAACTGTAGATGCGGTGGGCAGTCATCAGGAATGGCAGCTTGGTCAATGCCAAGGTACACCACGAAAGCTCCGGAGGCATCCGGTAGCTTATCCACGCGCTGCTGATAGCCACGGGGAGCCTGATCGCCCAGCAGCGCCACGAGGTTTTGAACAGTGACGTTGGCAACAACAATATCGGCAGCTTCTGTCCAGGTTTTGCCGGTCTTCTGGCTACGCAGCGTAACGCCTGTGACTCTACCGTTTTCGAGGTGAATGTGTTCCACCGTATGACGCAGCAGCAGCTTGCCACGATCGCGTTCCAACGCTGCAACCAGGCGATCGCTCAGCACCTGCATGCTGCCCTTGAGATGAAAGAGTCCTTGGGGTTCCTGCGAAACGCCCAGCGCTGTCGCGGCATAGAGTAGGGCAGTTTCGTCAGTATCCACTTGGGAATATAGCTTAAGCTGCAGGTCGAGGAAGGTTTTGAGGCGGCGATCGCCATATAGCCCAAACGCTTTGAGCAACTGACCTACGGTTGAGAAGGTGAATGGAACCGTCACGAACGTATCGGGACGTACTGCTGACACCAGTTGCAACAAATCCCAGGTATTCCGGGGTGGCAGCACGGGTTCGCGTCCCTGGAATCGCCAGCTAGCCTGGAATAACGTCTTCAGTAGCTGCCAGAAAGGTTCACTATTGGGAAATTGTCGCTGGCGCTCGGCTTGCCACTGCTCTGGATCGCGCCAGATGGAAATGGGCTCTGTTTCGCCTGGTAAGTAAACTGCGCAGGCCGGGTCACAGGGCGTAGCTGCAGGTAAGGGAATATCTAAGGATTCAAAAATCTGGTGATGAACGCCGCCGGGCTCTAGTCCCGCTACTTGGGTCGCGCCCACATCAAATGTAAAGCCCCGCCGCTTGAAG
>JBCBJE010000837.1:0-2552 GCA_038523735.1 Cyanobacteria bacterium J06626_18
AAGCTGCTCGGGTGTTAAATAACGGCTATAGACCCTAAGTTCACCCGTAAGCTCACCCGTACGGGCATAGGTTTCTAAATCGTCAACTGAAATGAAACGTTCAATGGGGCCAAAGCTAGCGTAGACGCGCTCTGCACTCAAACCAGGTGCAGCGACCAGAAGCGTCTGTAAAAGCCCAGCTCCTACTGCCCCAGCTAACATTCCAAGTCCACGTCGAGCCCAAAACTTAATCGCCATGATGATGGTGTGTAAACTACGTGCTCAAAGTCACACAACCGATTTTAGACATTGACAAGACGATTGAGGTGTTAACGCTGATCATCCTAACTCAGTGTCACCTTCGAGGGCGATTTACAGCGGTTGGCATTCGGATCAAGCACAACTCGAGACCCCAGATCCTAAACCCTATTTTGACCAAAATGTACTGACCTTACCTGAACAGGGTTATGAGATGCTCTTCATGCACGGCTTCAGGAAAGTTCATAAGCTGTGTACCGACAATCGCAGGACTGCTCGCAACAAGGGGGCTTTACCAGCTCCCACCGGAAGAGCCGCTATCGCCTCCGCCCCAATCGCCTCCGCTGCTGCCACTTGAAGAAGAGCTGCTGCCACCGCCCCCCGAAAAAGAACTGCTACTGGAACTAGCCATCGCTGTTTGACGACGCCTTTCTTCTGCTTCCCGCTCGATGCGTCGGACTTCTGCATCATGTTCGCGTCGAGCCCGCGCAATGGCCTCATTGGCTGTTTTGCTAGCTGTCTTGGCCAACGGAATGGCCTGTTGCGCTAGGCTTTTGGCTTCTTCGTAGGCGCGATCGCTGAATCGAGTTTGGGCCTGTTGTCGATTGCGTCGAGCGTGGTTCAAAGATTGCTCAGCAGCGCCTGTATAGACTCGGGCATAGGTAAAGCGAGTATTTTGAGCCCGGCGAACATCGGCTTCAGCGGTAGCGATTATCTGCCGGGCCGAATTTAGGGCTGCCTGGGCACCCTCATAGGCTTCCTGATCAGCGGCGATTGCTTGTCCAGCTTCCATCCGCACCTTTGCCGTTGCAGTCAGACAGGCCCTTGATGCATAGGGATGATAGGGCTGTTGATGTACCTGAGTCTGAGCTTGTGAGAAAGCCTGCGTTGCCTTCTCAACCAATTGCAGGGCTGGTTGACGAACATAGTCTGCCTGGGCTGAGACTTGGAGTTGCTGCATAGTCGTAGTTAGCGACATCAAGTCAGCTTCTGCCTCCTGTTGATGCTGCTTCAGTGTTTCCTCAGCCATGGTCAGAGCATCCAGTTGATGTTGGGCTCCTTTCAAGACCCGATCCGCCTCATTCAATAAGTCTTTAGCGGTAAGCAAATAGGCTTGCTGGTATTGGGTTTGGGCCGATTGACTTAAGGTCTGTGCTTTTTTGAGGAGATTATGCGTTAGGTCAATATTGTTGGCAATGGTATTGCCTGCATCAACTTCCGGAGCAACCAGCTGCAAAACTTCAGCTGCGTAAGCAATTTGAATTCGCTGCAGAGTCGGTCGGAACGTAGCATCGATACTGGCTCGAATCGACCCAATACGTTGCTGGCGTTCCTGCAAAACGTCTGTGTAGTTCGCTAAAGCTTGGCGAGTAGCGTGAACCAGATCATGCGCCTCTTGGGTCAGCGTTTTGATATTGGTCAAACAGGTTGCTGCTGTTGTTGTATTGCCTTCGCTCAAGCAGGGTTTGATCTGCTCTAAGTTCGCTTGAGCGGTGACAATGCGTTCAGAGGGGTCACGTTCAGGTTCTCGTAATACCTGTTGTACAGTTCCCTCTAAGAAAGCGCCTGCTTGCTTGAGGGCGTCATGAACATCCTGACGGGCTTGGGTCACATCATCGGTAGCCGCCGCAATCAATTTAGGGCAGATCTCCCGTCGCGTGTGATCTTGTTCCACCACCAACTTGATTTGAGCTTCGA
This sequence comes from Cyanobacteria bacterium J06626_18, assembly GCA_038523735.1. GTDB lineage: Bacteria > Cyanobacteriota > Cyanobacteriia > Phormidesmidales > Phormidesmidaceae > SIO1E4. The sequence continues at coordinate 1,936 of JBCBJE010000837.1, forward strand.
GAGCTGATATATCCTGCTGCGTTTGCTGCAATTGCTCGGCAATTGGGACCCGAATGGCTAGGTTAGCGATGTCCTCTAGGACCTCCGACAGGTGGCGCTGTTGTTGATCAGCCCAGCGTGTCTCAACTCCATGTGGTGCTAGGGTCTGATGTGCGTGATTGAGTGTAGGAACGAGATTTTGCCAGGTGGCTTGGGCTACCGTAATAATGGTGCCGGCATCTTGAGTCATCCGTTTAGCAAGATCCCCAAACTCGTCCCAGGCGCGCACCGGATCGGGATGCATCGATGCCCGCCCGCGAGCAATCAGTCCCCCCTCATCCAAAATTATTGGCAGTAGGGCATCGGCAACGGCTTCCAGCCTAAAAGGGTGATCCGGCTGGCTTTGGTCCTGTAAGGCTTGTACTTGGGGTCTGAGGACAGTGGCCTCAGTTTCGATTTGGGTCAAATATTGAGCAATTTTCTGGTCTTTAGCGGTGATTTCCTGCAAAAGGCTGTTAGCGCTATCGCGGTTCTCAGCCATGGCCAATAGTACGTCCCTGAGGGACTTTTCAAAGCGTCGCGAAGTCTCTCGCTCCAGCAAGCTTTGCCGCCAAGAGTCGGCTGTACTGCCCTGGGTC
>JBCBJE010000838.1:0-2538 GCA_038523735.1 Cyanobacteria bacterium J06626_18
ATCAGAATCCCGGTACAGAACTCCCTTCTCTCTCGGGTCTATGGGCAAAGAAGTACGTTGCCAAGCTCAAAGAGCAAGATAAGCTACTGAGTCATCCGAGCGGCGCCCAATTGCGAGTTGACGTTGCCAAGGGTCTCAAAGAAATGCTGCGCCCGGTCAGTGCTCAGGCTTGGAACAAAACAGAAGCCCTGCTAGCCCACGAGATTCGTCGCCACCAAATTGACTCCGAGTTGATTGATCCTTGGGCGATCGCCAAAGATGTTCATCAGGTGTATGAAAAGGCCGTGTCAGCCTACACTGACGATATTTCTCCCGAGCGGCTCTCGGTCAGGGTTGCTCCAGGCATTGGTCGTATCCGTGAAAGATATACCGCCGCTGACCCCAGGGTCATTGGATTTGTGAGCATGCAGTTCCACTATTGCGGTCAAATGTTGGCAGACCAGGCTCCTGTTAGTGAGCAGGCCAAACTGGCCGCTTACTTCAAAGTTATTGACGACCATCTCTACATGCCGCTTCAGAGGGCTTATGATGCAGCGGCGGAATATCCTTACGATCACCCGCGACTGCAAACTGTCCGTGGTCTTCTACCCTACAGCAGTAAGATCGCGAAGCACATCGTGAACCGAGTAAATCAGCTCTACCCTGCTTACAAAAGCTATTCTGGGCGGCTCGGGAGCGAACTCGTCCGCACTTCCAGCGTTCGTGATGTCGAGATGTTCCAGGTCTATCTGTGGACCTGTGTTTTGGAGCAGAACATCGCGGCGTTGGTGCATAAACATTGTGAGTTAGGTGCGATAGAACGATAGGTGGACGCTCTTTCCCCCTGGTCACCATGGCAACTGAGACCACCCAATCTCAATACCGGATTCGCAATTGGAGTGCCTACGATGCAGCGCTGAAACAGCGTGGCAGTCTAACCTTTTGGATTGAGGAGGCGGTGCTCGCGGGATGGTTGAACCCCGAGAAGACGGGCAGACGAGGAGCCTCGCGGACGTATAGCGACCTAGCGATTGCCACGATGAGTACGATGGGCTCGGTGATGCACCTGCGAGGACGACAAACCGAAGGGTTCATGGCCTCATTATTTCAGCTCATGCCGGTAGACTTGCCCGTGCCCGACCACTCCACGGTCTCCCGTCGCTTAGGCAAACTGAGCATCCCTTTACCCGTCGTGGAGGGCAGCGGCGCGCGCCATGTCGTGGTGGATTCGACCGGGATTAAAGTGTATGGCGAAGGGGAATGGAAAGTCCGTCAGCATGGCTATAGCAAACGTCGCACCTGGCGGAAACTGCATTTGGGAGTCGATGAATCTACCGGCGAAATTTTGGCGGCAGTCGTCAGTACAAATAATGTCAGTGATGATGAGGCCTTTGGGGAGCTGATGGACAGCATTGAGGGCGAGATTGAGGTGGTTTCTGCCGATGGCGCGTATGACAAGCGCAAGTGTTATGACGCCATTGCCGACCGGGGAGCCCAGGCACAGATTCCACCACGGGAAGATGCCCAATATTGGGGAGAAGAGGGTGAGAGGCATGCCCGCAATCAAGCCCTCCAACGCATCGCGGCGGTGGGGCGAGCAGAGTGGAAACGCGAGAGCGGCTACCATCGAAGGTCCCTCGCCGAAACGATGATGTTTCGCTTCAAAATCATCTTTGGCAACACCTGTTCGCGCCGCACCTTTGACAACCAAGCCGCCGAATTATTGTTGGCTTGTGCCGCACTCAATCGCATGACCCATCTCGGAATGCCGGATAGCTATGTCTTGGATGCCTAAAAATTACTATCCACTCAGGAAATCAGTAACCAGAAATTATTCATGCAACAAAGCCGAACATCGCCGCCATTCAGCAGGAGCTGTTTCCCCTGTGCGTGATGCTCTATCCCACTCTAGGCGTGAACTGGGAGTTGGTGCGCCAAATGCTGCATCTCTTGGACAAGGGCTTCATACAGTATGGCCAGCCTCAGGACCGGAAGCATTACCAGCCTTATCGGGATGCCCTATGGGAAATGTTTTCTTATGAGGTTTTGAATTAGGTGCTTAGAGCCTTATCAGGAATCAGTTCCTTGTGGACTATTCGCGCCATCTCAAGTGGTGTCGGAGATCTTTCTGGACTTGTTCGTACAAGAGGGCATCGGTTTCATCAAACCCAACTACGCTGTAAACCTTAACCAATTCGTCTTCGCGACCTGATAGACGATGTTCGCCCATTTCTAGCACGCGAACATCGGAGCTGATTAGATTGTAGAGAGGGGCGGTAATCAGAAAGTCTGTCCCTAATCTTTTGGTCAGACCCTCAATCCGACTGGCTACGTTGACGGTGTCGCCAATAACGGTATATTCCAGGCGCTGCACCGAGCCAATATTGCCCGCAATAACTTTGCCGTAGCTGATGCCGATACCGTGGAATAGAGCTGGCTGACCACTCGCGACAAGGCGCTGACGCAAATCTGCCAGTGCTCGCCGCATCGATAGCCCTGCTCGAATGGCATTCAGCGCATCTTCTTTTGCCCCTTGCGAAGTCGGTGAACCAAACTCCG
>JBCBJE010000839.1:0-2537 GCA_038523735.1 Cyanobacteria bacterium J06626_18
CACCAGAGCATGGGGTATTACTGGTATTGTTAGGAGCCATCCTTACTGGAGCCTCCTTAGCCCAGACCTGGACATGGGAAACCACTTTAGCCTGCTTGGGGACTTTTTTCGGGTTACAGACAGAGCATCCTATTATTGTCCAAATTAAGCAACGAAGTTACTGGAAGCCGCGTTATCTATTTTGGGCAGGGCTATATGGCAGCACTGCGATCGCGATCGCAACGTGGCTGACCTATCAGCATCCGTGTTTGATTTGGGTGTGTGGTGGGGCCGCGATCGCAATGGGACTCAATGTTTGGTCCGTCTTTCAGCACCGTCAAAAGACGATCGCGGTTGAAATTGCCATGTTCGCTGCTATTTGCCTATCAACACTGTTCGTGTATGGAACAACAGCAGATGCCCTAACGCTGCAAGCAGTAGGACTGTGGTTACTTGATACGCTGTTTTTCGCCAGTGCAGTGTTCACGATCAAACTCCGCAAGGTTAAAACGAGTTGTTTGCAAGGTGGGCTTAAATATCATGCTGCAGCCAGTATCTGTATTGCCCTGCTCTACAGTCTGGGATGGCTTAAACTTTTGACGGCTCTGACCTTTACGATAGCTCTGCTGAAGCTAGCCGTAGTTGTGGGACTGCGCGATTGGTACTGCAGTTGTCGATTTGAGTATATTGCTCGCTTCGAGACCTATTTTGCTCTGGGATACACCGCACTAACCTGTTTGACTCTCTTGCCCCCTCGTTTACCGCCACCCAGGTGCAATGGGATTGCTCTATACTCGTATGTATCCCGACAGCGTCAAGTCGTTGACATTATTATCGGTTGGTGTCAATCCATCGGTTGGTTGGCATGCACACTACTATGCCTTGAGGAAGTTTCTGCCTTGTAGTCGGGAAACTATCCTGGTACAGATGGCAAACATGCTTTTAGGATCTCAGTGTGTCGTCAAAGCTGTAAGCTTGGCAAACTTGTTGAAGCGAGTGCTAGATACAGAGCTTGCACCTCATTCTTTAGCTGAGCATGGCGGTTTTTCTCCGGGTGGAGTTAAGTCTCCCTTGCTGGTTTGCCATGGCGACTATGACGCCATTGTAGATTCCAGGGCGCATCGTGAATGGCATCAGTATCTCAAACCGGGCGATCGCCTCTGGTCGTGCCCTCAAGGCCGACACTTCTTCCACTATGACTACCCTGGACCCTGTAGCCAAGTAATCTTGGATTTCTGGAAGCAGACGTCATCTTTGCCTTCAGCTCGATCAGGGCTACCAATGCCCTTACTAGCGGAGAAGTTGTCGATGCCGACTTAGGCAAGCCTCTAACACGTTCACTGATTACTGAATACTGTCTGGAGATCAATACCTTGGATAATTACGAATTTGATGTGGTCATCGTCGGTGGGGGGCCAGCAGGCTGCACCTGTGCGCTTTACACTTCAAGGGCTGACTTAAAAACGGTCATCTTGGACAAAAATCCAGCGGTGGGTGCGTTGGCAATTACTCATCAAATTGCCAACTATCCGGGGATTCCTGGCAAGGTTAGTGGGGAAGAGCTGCTAACCGTTATGCGGGAACAGGCGCTTTCCTTTGGAACGGAATATCGACGGGCTCAGGTTTTTGGGATTGACGTGAGTGGCCCTCAGAAGAAGGTCTACACGCCGGAAGGTACGTTTGTAGGCAGAGCCTTGGTACTGGCAACCGGAGCCATGGGGCGTACCGCCTCGTTTAAGGGGGAAGCGGAATTCCTCGGGCGCGGCGTGAGCTATTGCGCAACCTGTGACGGGGCCTTTTATCGCGATCGCGATGTGGCTGTTGTGGGATTCAATCAAGAGGCGATCGAAGAAGCTCAAGTGCTGACAAAGTTTGCTTCTACGGTTCACTGGGTAACGTTTAAGGATCCCACCCCCGAAGATTATCACGCTCATGCTTTGCTGGATACGGGCAATGTCAAGCACTGGAATCGCTCCCGGCTTTTATCCATTCAAGGCAATAACAGTGGCGTAACAGGGATTGAGATTAGGACAAAAACTCAAAAAGAACCCTTGCCGCTCCCTGTGGAAGGTGTATTTGTGTATCAGAACGGCTCTAAACCCATCACTGACTTCGTTGCCGATCAGGTTCAGTTTAAGCCGGATGGGGGCGTTGATGTCGACGAAATGATGGCGACGCCGGTCGAGGGGGTTTGGGCCGTTGGCGATATTCGCAACACGCCCTTCAAACAAGCTGTAGTTGCTGCTGGGGATGGCTGCGTTGCAGCAATGGCCATCGATCGCTTTCTCAACAGCCGCAATTTGATCAAGCCTGATTGGGACCATTCATAACGCTTGCCCCTAGAGTGACAACTCAAGACGAGAATTTGGGTTGTGAAAGAATTCGGGAGACAGTAGATAGGAGTCAGAATCCCAGGTTTTACCATTCGCTAGTGGTGTGTCAATTATTAATTGATGGGTACAACCGCTTTAGTTTTACCCTTGCATCCGCTGTTGTAAAACGCCAATCAATCCACGTTTCCTGCTCATTGCGAGTAGCGACCCAGGCAGCGACTTCCG
>JBCBJE010000840.1:0-2534 GCA_038523735.1 Cyanobacteria bacterium J06626_18
GGCTCAAAGGGCTGAACAAGAGGCTCAAAGGGCTGAACAAGAGGCTCAAAGGGCTGAACAAGAGGCTCAAAGGGCTGAACAAGAGGCTCAAAGGGCTGAACAAGAGGCTCAAAGGGCTGAACGGTTGCTGGCGCAACTGCGAGCAGCTGGGATAGAACCAGAAGACTAAGAATTCGGAATTCGGAGAGGATTACAGAAGACAGACGAGAGCGTAGAGCGTGACCTGTTTCGCACGAAGTAGGCTTCGACAGTGCGCTCAGTCAAACTGCTTCGACGAATTGCCCTGCCAAATGGGAGTTGGGCTTCCGACAAGTGAGACGATGATTGGTTGTGAGGCCCTTGCCAGTCAAATTCAACTCGCAAGGGTCGAAACGTCCACAGCTCCCTGACGTAAGACCTCCCAAGTATTGCTTTGCCAGCGGATAACTGTGGAGGGAATCCCGGAAGCTTGCAGGGTGAAGTCACCAATGTCGGTTTTGATTGCCGCGATCGCCCCCTCTGATAGCGTTAACACCTCAGGAAACTGCGCCTCAATGTCTGCCATATCCTCCAGGGGCGGTTGCCCCGAACGATTAACGCTGGTTGTCGCCAATGGTCCTGTCTGGTTGAGGAAATAGCGCGCCAGGGGATGGTTGGGGACACGAATGCCCAGCGTTCCCGTCTGCAGAGGATTCATGGCCTTGGGGACGCGATCGCTAGCAGGCAACACTAAAGTCAATGCACCTGGCCAGTAATGCTCTGCCACCTGCCCCCACTGGCGCATCTCGCTTGCTTCACCCCTCACATAGGGCAACAAATCGGATAATGCCGCCCCCATGAGAATTAACGGCTTATCAGGTGGGCGGCGTTTGGCAGCATAGATGCGATCGCTCTGGTCAGGACGAGCGGCCAACGCGGGCACCGTATCAGTCGGGAAACTCGCCAGCGTTCCCTTAGTACAAATCTGACGAATAAAATCTTGAAGCGAAACCTGTGGCATGGCGATCGAAGCACTCATCATCGCAGCGTATTTGACATAGTAGCCGCATGTCCATCTACTCATGGACTATCCACAAAGCCCAAATGTTTTCTTGAGTGCAATATCGACAGCTTCCATATCTGAAACAATGACCAATTTTCTTCTAGATCACTTTGTCCCTTATGGTCGTCAGAATCACCCCGCCTATGGGTCATCACCTCCATCCTAGGAGCTTCCAGTCTTCCTAAAAAGATGCTAATCGATGTCGAACTTCAGCAGTCTCCTCACGCGTCCAACCTAGCTTCTCAATAAGACGGCCTTCGGGAGCGACAGTTGATGCTAAACTAGCTTCTTGTTCCATTACATTAAGCGATTGTCCCTCGTCAAGAGACGTCGAACCCAGAGCAATTTGATGCCTCAACTGCTGGATGAGAATATCTGCTCTGATAGATTCAGTACCTAATTCATCAATATCGACTGCTTTGCGGTCAGACTCTGCAAATTTGAGCCGCTCCTCCTCACCTGGAAGATTCTTGCAATGCCTCCATATATTCATGAGTTAGAGGTTCATAACGCTCTGCTACGTCGTACAACTCGTAGGCAGAATCGGGTAATTCTTCAGCGATAACTGTCAGCTCTGCAGGCAGAGGATGTTCAAGATCTTTCAGGGCTGACAAGAATGCTTTGATTATTACCAAATCCTCATGACTCATTAGAAACGACCGCCTGAAAGATTAAAAGCTGCCTATGAATGGGGCTTCTGGATTTCTTGCTCTATCGTATCCCACCACGCTAGAGCTCCTTTCAGGAAACGGCGCTGATCTGCTTTATTGAAAACTTTGTAGGTATATCGACAGGCTAAGCGCCAAAATCGACCTGAACGCTGCGGCTTTGCAAGACCTGAGCTAGCAGGACTTCCTCATAGTTGTCTGGAAGCGTCATGGAATCCAGTTCTGGCATGAGTTGGACAATGGTCTGAATCTGATCCCGCAGCAGCCCCATCACATCTAAATCAAAGTCCAACTGAATGGATGCGACGCTCGTGTGAATCCGTTTATGGATGACTGATTGCCAGCTAGGCTCATACGCCAGCCACTGGTGTTTTTGAGCATCAATCGATTTCACTGGAGGGCGAACCTGTTTGGCGTATTGATAGATTTTTGGCTGTGGTGTTCCTGAGTTGGGAACTGCGTCACTATTAGTAGCTGGATTCGTAGGGCGGGCGATCGCAACTTTGGTAGCCCCCAACTCACGGAGGAGTGCCAATAGGGCTTGTTCACGGTCCTCAAACAGTAGTGAGAAGTAGCCGGTCACTGGGTAATAAGAGTATTGCTTCGCTTCACAGGGGTGTCTGCGATACACCTGCCCCGGAATGGGAGGTCCGGCAGGAAATCGAATTTCAGCAGGAATCGCATCCGGGGCGACCATGTCCACAGAATGAATATACCAACGGTCTAGATCAAGCTTGGCAAGCTGCTGAAACAGCAAGCGTGCATCTAGGGTGCGGCGACGAATCAGATTTTCCACATCAGGTTTTTGATAATGATGATGAAGTAGGGCATGAATGTTCCAAAAC
>JBCBJE010000841.1:0-2514 GCA_038523735.1 Cyanobacteria bacterium J06626_18
CGCCGCCAGATAGTTTTGCGCCTGAAATTGCTTAACAGCCCACTCGGTTCCAGGACCGAACAGGCCATCCACCACGGCCTGGAGACCAAAGCGAGTCAGGGTGCGCTGCAGCCACTGCACGTCATCCCCCTGGAAATACGGCAGCGTTAGATACAGCATGCGAGCCTTCAAAATTTTGCGGGTATGGCTGCCGACAACCCCATCCACCAGTAGCCCTGTTTGTCGTTGAAATGTTTCAACAGCGGTTTGAGTGCCGGGTCCAAACACCCCGTCAGTTGAGACCGTAAAGCCTTGCTGATTCAATGCGACCTGTAGTGCCTCAACATCTTCCCCAACCATGTAAGGATTCGTGAGATAGAGCGATCGCTGCAGCAGTTGGGCACGAGTGGCGTCTCCTACGACGCCATCAACGGCTAGGCCATGCGATCGCTGAAACCACTCGACCGCCTGCTTCGTGCCGGCATCAAAGACAGCATCTGCCGTCAAGGGGGCTCCCGCTTGGATCAAAGCCTCTTGAATAATGCGAACGTCTTCGCCACTTAAGGGCGGGTCAGCTAGATAAAGCACCCGTTTTGTGACGGCAGGCTCGGTAGTCTCACCAGTGGGTTCAGCCGTAGCTCCAATTAGGTATTGAATGGCCTGGTCACTGAGCTGAGCATCCTGAGTATAGGTGCGGGCTGCATCAGAAAGATATGTCTGGCCCGCAACGCTCAAGTCAAAGCCAGCAGTCCCCTCCAGAAATACTTGTGCCTCGGTTAAACGACGACGGAGAAGCCCCTCTTCAACATTACTGCCAGGATTGCGGTAAAGCGTGAACGCATATTCCAGATTTGCCCAATCCGCTTCCTGCAAAACGCGCGTAATCGTCTGGAAGCCACTCAGTCCATAGAATCCTGCTCCCAGGTTGTAGGCAAAACTGAGCACAGCCCCGGCCTGCGGCTCGGTGAAGGTGCTCCATCGCGGCATGGTGGTCAGCGGAGGCAAAAAGTCGCGCTCGATTTGCCACATCAATAAGTCATCGGCCTCGGTTCGGCTAATAGACTCCCCCAAATAGAAGGGCGATCCATCTTTGCGTCGGGTACTGCCCCAACCAATGGTGTAGGGTTCAGCACCACTCAAGGGATCGGGGTACGCCTCCAGGTGCAACCCCTCGAATTGTTGAATCAATGCGACCCCTGAGGGGGGAATTTCAACCATGGCTACAGCCTCCCCTAAAACCTAATGACAACACCTTTCGTGGGTAACCAACCGGTCAAGCCGGGAAACTCTAGTTGCGTAGGGAGTTCGGAGCTGGAATCCAGGACTCTCCTGACCCTTAGCTCCTGGATTCTTCCACCACACAAATTTCTCGTCTTGAGTTAATCTCCCGTTTTGTAAGGATAGCCACCAGGATAGAAAGGAATTGGAAATTCGGAAATTGAGAATCCGGAGAAGAATGCCGTGTCGAGGTATGAGAGTACTGAAGAGACAGATCCATAAGAGGCATCGTTCATAGCCGCCTCTTATCGTAATCTTAATGTTTGGCTAAGTGTTTATTAATTTGACACGACTTGATTGATAAACGCACCATGCTAGTCTGTTTTTGGGCGCAAGATTGGCTAAGCCCAGTGTGTTCTCAAAAGTGCGTTCTCAGGGCATCTGCTTCAGCAATCCATAATCTTCAGCAGTCACCATAGGTGCTTAAGTGGGTCATGAAGCGACTCCATATTAGTTCCCGGCTAGAGGACTTACAGCTCCACTATTTTAGAGTGGACGTTAGCTGTTCAGGGCAACTGGTTTATCAGCAATTCGAAGACAATCCCGTGCTACCGGGTGTAGTGCTTGCTAAAGGCAACACGTTTGTTGGCATGGTTTCCCGACGTCGCTTTCTGGAAGCAATGAGTCGGGCTTACGGGCGGGAGCTTTTCTTAAGGCGTCCGCTGTCGGTGCTGTATCGATTCATCGCCCAGGATATCTTACGGCTACCGGGCACAACACTGATTACCCAAGCCGCTCAGCAGGCGATCGCCCGTCCCACAGAGTTACTCTATGAACCTATCGTTGTCGATTGTGAGACTCCTAATGGTAAGCAGTCTTTCTTGATTGATGTTCACAACGTATTGCAGGCCCAATCGACTATTCATCAACTCACGACAGAGCTGCTGAGGGAAAAAACGCGAGCCGAAATGATGCAGTCCGAGAAGATGGCTAGCTTGGGCAAAATGATGGCTGGCGTAGCCCATGAAATTCGCAATCCAGTGAATTTTATCTGGGGCAATCTAAAGTACATCGCCGATTACACTCAAGACTTAGCGACTCTAGTTCAAGCTTTCGACGAAGAGGTTGAAAGCCCCAGCCCCAAACTGCGCAAACTCAAGCAAAAAATAGATGTTGAGTTTGTTATGAAGGACCTGTCGAAGGTGGTTCAAAGCATTGAAATGGGCACGGATCGGTTACGACATCTAGTCACTAGTTTGCGAACATTTGCCCGCGTTGATGAAGTCAAACGCTACCCCACTGATTTGCACAAGAGCC
>JBCBJE010000842.1:0-2509 GCA_038523735.1 Cyanobacteria bacterium J06626_18
AACAACCAAGAACAAACAACCAAGAACAAACAACCAAAAACGAATATCTAAAACGGTCGCATATTAATCGAAATATAGAACCCATTCTCCTGCAGGGAATCGCCTTCGTCGCCAGGGGAAATTAAGGGGATGCCGTAGTCGACGCGCAGGCTGAAGTCGTTGGTGGGTCGCCAGCGGAGGCCGAGACCAACGCCGAGCAGAAAAGATGGGTCGGGGTTAGGGGTTTGGTTGTTCCAGCCGCCACCAGCATCGATGAAGGGAGTGAGCTGTAAGTCTTCGGCCACGGTGAAGCGCAGTTCGGTGGAAGCCGTGATGGCATTATCGGTGACGATTTGGTTTTGGGCGTAGCCGCGAACGGTATCGATGCCGCCGACGCTAAAGCGCTCTAGGGGCAACAGCGAGTCGGGTGTGAGTTGAGCGTTGAGGCGGGTGACAAGGGGGGTGCTGGGTGAGAACTGCTCGACCCACTGAAACTGCCCCAACCAGGCAAAAAAGCGACCATCGGTACCGGTGTCGTCAGGGGGAATACCGCTAGCCGGATCAAAATCGCTGCTGTCGTCAACGGTGGCGTCAAAAACATCCAACCCCAGGCTGAACTGTGATCGCGCCGCCAATACGGTGTCGATATCACGGTTCACCCACTCTTGTGAAAATCGCAGGACGCGGACTTTCGACACGCCATCTTCCGGGCCAATGGAAAAGGAGAAGGGAATTTCTCCCTCTATAGGGTCGGTAAGAAAGCTGCGGCTTGTGCGGACATCAAAGCTAATTCCCAGGGCAAATTCATTGGTGAGGGAGCGATTTAAAGGCTGGCGCAAGCCGACGGACAAGGTTTCGCTATCGCTACGAATGTTAAGCTCTTCAAACTCATCAGGCTCCACAATGCGACTTTGCGAATTGTCGTAGCGGACTTGGAAAGTCCCATCCAGGCTGTTGATAGGAACCGTGTAGCTGATCTGGTAAGTTTCGAGGCCATCGGTTGAATCGAACCCAGCACTGAGGCGATCGCCAAATCCCAGTAGGTTCAGATGGCTAGCGGTAATGCCTTCCTGACGTGAACCGATGCTAGGAGCCCGGTAGTTGTCCAGTGATAGATCAATCGCAAAGGGGTCAGCCTCAGCCAAATCCAAAATCAAAACGTTTTGCCCGGGACCACTGCCAGCCGTGAGTTCTGCGTCCACGGTTTGCAATAGGGGATTAACTTGCAGGAGCTGTAGCCCTTCTTCCAAGCGCTGTACGTTCAAAGGAGGACTGGCTGCGCGGGTGATGCGATCGCGCACATAGCCCTCACGTAGGCGGTTCAGGCCATTGATCTGAACTTGTTCAAGATCCCCTTCAATCACCTGAATCTCGACAATACCGTCATTCAAAACCTGATTTGTCGGCACGAAGGCTCCCGAGGAAATGTAGCCGTTACTGACATACAGCCGTGTAATTTCGGTTCGCAATGTCAGAAGTTCTTCAAAGGCGACTTCTCGGCCCTCTAAAGGGCGCACTAACGCCTCAATCTCATCCTGAAAAATCGTGTTGCCCACAACTTGAATGTCTTCTAAGAAAAAGGTGACGGGGGGAGCTGTATCAGGTCCTTCTAGTCCGGGTACTGTGGGGTCTGTCTCTTCCAGCTCAACGGGATCATCCGGTTCGGGGGGAATTTCAGGTAAAGGCTCGAAGGGTTCTGGCAGGGTTTCTTCGACCGGATCAGGTAATTCATCCGGATCAGGTAGGTCATCAGGAATATCAGGGGGTGGTGTCTGGGCTTGAGTGGGCTGGCTCATGAGCAAGGGGACGATCGCAATTACAGGGATGAGGTAGCGCATGGTTAGTAGGGCCAGTAGGACGATTCAGACAGAAATGGGATGAGATGACAGGAACCAACATCGAACATCCAAAACACCCAAAATCTCCTACAAACTATCAAGTAATCCAACAGTAGAGTCAACCCAGAAAGAACTAACCTCAGTCATTCTTATCGTTTTTCAAAAGACCCAACAAATGCTTTTGAGAACTTAGCCCCAAAAGGGGAACAGCGATCGCTATTGGAATGGCAACATCCAGACAGCTGAACATCTCTCACAGAGGGCATTTCTTTCGCTCGCCTTGGCTCAAGACAAGCTGCCTTTTGCCTTGTACTTGAGTCAATCATTGCGATACCTATCTAACGACCAATAATCAGCATAGAGCGAAAGCATCATCAGCTCACGAGCACAAACTACAAACACATCTGATGGTTTCGGAAGTGATGAGTTGCCGTTTTCGGAAATAACACTAAAGCGAGCAAGATTATCAAATCTAAAATTGGGAGCGTAAAGAGCTAGAAAATTCTGAATTATCCAGCAGCTGGCTGGCAAGAGTATCTCATCTAGGTTGAGTGGAATGAAGTAAAACCCAACATTAGAAACGGTTTCGTTGGATTACGCTAACGCTTCACCTAGATGAGATACTCTTGCCAGCCAGCTGCTGGATAATTCAGAATTTTCTAGCTCTTTACGCTCCCAATTTTAGATTTGAT
>JBCBJE010000843.1:0-2506 GCA_038523735.1 Cyanobacteria bacterium J06626_18
AGCCGACTCTGCCTAGCAGAAGGGCACAAATTTCTTGACTGTTTTTCTTGGTGAATTGATTATTGTGATCGCCGATGGAATCCGCTGCCTATTATCAATCGCCGTCAAGATCAAATTCGCTTAAGCAAAAGCATCCTGGAATACTCTTTCAGTGTCAGTACAGAGGAGTGTTCCTCAGATAGATTTTTAACTATGTGGCATCCTCTATTGTTTTGGAGGCAACTGAAGGTAAGCCTCAAGCGAACTTCCCTGCGAATTAGCCTCGTTTTACTAGGAAGTCTATTGGTTTTCGGTTTTCAGATCTTACAAAGCAGTCCCATTCAAGCCCAGAGTGTCACTCAAGCCACGGTTACTGAAATTTTGGATGGCAACCAAGTCTACATCCAAGATCTTCAAGCACAGGTTAGTAGTGTTGCCCGCCAGCAAGAGCAAGTCCGTACAGGCACTTCACGAACTGCATTGTCCTTTAACACAGGGGCTGTGGCTCGGTTGGCACAAAATTCTAGCCTCACCGTAGGTCAGTGCGCCCAACTCCAACAGGGCACCGTGCTCGTTAATGGTTCACTGGATGGATGCACCGGTTCTACACTTGCAGGCGTACGGGGTACGACTTACACATTTACCGTCGATGAAAACGGTGTGGAGACGCTACAAGTTTTTGAAGGCACGGTCGATGTCAGCCGTATCGTCAGCGTTAGAGGCTTGTGGGGACCACGCCTACAGGCAGGAACGGACGGCGAATCGCTGGAATTGACAGAAGAACCCGTTTCCCTCCGAGAGGGCCAAAGCCTCACATACAACTCCGCAACCGGACGAGCGTCAATCATGCAACTCACTCAAACAGACTTCGAGCAGTTACTGCAAGGGCCGCTAGTGGCTGAATTTGCTGAAGAGCTGCCCGGACTCGATGACCTGCGCGATGCTTTTGAGCGATTGTTTCCTGATGCACCTTTTCCCGAACTGTCGTTGTGATCGGTGCCCAAGCCGTCCCCGTTCTAATTGATCGTTCTAGTCAATCAAAGCAATCAAAGCAATGTCTCGTAACTTTTTCGCGGCCTTGCGATCCCATCGAGCCACAATTTCGTCTGCTTACAAACGGGGGCATGTACCCTATTGGAGCCATTGGCTCATGGGATTCTGGGCCGGAATTGGAGCAGTCGCGATCGCAACTCAACTGCCCTGGGTTCAGCGTAGTGAAGAGCAAGCTCAGTCATTTCTACTGACGCTGCGAGGCCCCATTACCCCCCCCGAAAACATTATTACCTTAGCTATTGATGAAGAGTCTTTAGCTCAAGGTGAGTTCTATTTAGCAGAGCCCGAGAAGTACCCTTACCTAGAGCCACTGCAGACTTGGCCCTGGCAGCGATCAGCGTATGCTGAGGTAATTACCAAACTAACGGACGCTGGGGCCAAAGTTGTCGCCTTGGACATCTTGCTGGTAACTCCCAGCGTTTATGGTTCTGCTGATGATGAACACCTCCAAGCAACCCTTGCCGAACGGGGTGATCAGGTGGTTTTAGCTGCCGCTTTTGAGCGGTCAGCGTCTACAGGTGGTGAACTGGTTCAATTAATTCAACCCATTTACGCAAGTGACTCTTTTCAGCCAGGTTTGATTAACATCGCCGATGGATACGGTCAGCGGGTGCGAGAACTTCCAGAAGAATATTTAGCAGCCCTAGAAGCTGCTTCAGGCATCACCACTGATATCGCTGCCTTTCCCGAAGCCATTCTGGAAGCTGCGGCGATTTCGATCAAACCAGCCGCAGGTGAATACATCTACTTCTACGGTTCCGAGAATACCTTTCCAAAGGTGCCATTTTGGCATGTCTTGGATCCTCAGAACTGGGCTCTGCATAAAGAATCAGGTACTTTCCGCGACAAATTGGTCCTTATCGGCCCAACCGCAGACTCGCTGCAAGATATCAAACGCACACCCACTTCCGACAGTATGCCAGGGGTCGAGGTTCATGCTCATACCATGGCTACGCTTATGCAAAACCGCAGCATTGCACAGGCTCTCCCAGATCCAGTCATACGGGGAGTTGTCGCTGGACTATTCATGGCCACTTTGGGGTTGGGGCTAGGGTATGGCATCGTGCGTCCGCTCGGACGTCCCATTGGATTTGCGATCGCAGCAGTTGCCTGGGGCGGCACAGCTTATCTGGCAATGGTGCTAGCTCATACCTGGATTCCGCTTGCGGTACCCGTCTCGGTGCTGGGACTTGGCGGCATTAGCTACACGGCTGCAGGGGCCTTAAGCGATCGCCTCGAGCAACAGCGCATTCGCCGAACGCTAGAGCACTACATGGCTCCCCCAGTCGTCGCTGAAATTTTAGATCAGCCAGATGACTATACGAAATTGATTGTTGGTAAAGAATTGCCAGCCGCCGTTCTATTTTCTGATATCCGGGGATTCAGTAGTCTCTCATACCATCTACCCGCAGAGGCTATGGTGTCACTGCTTAATACTTATCTAGAGGCTATGGTGCAGGCCATTATGGGATAC
>JBCBJE010000844.1:0-2482 GCA_038523735.1 Cyanobacteria bacterium J06626_18
CAAACAGCTCACGAAAACCCAAAAGCAAAGACCCTAGCTCACCGTCCAAAGTTCGCATAGAGTCTTCGCTTAGTTACACAACCCACGAATGTGGACAGTTTTATTGTGTCTACTAATAATAGCAACTCTAGATCTAATTTACTAGAGCGGTTTTGTGCTGCTCACAACAATGACTTAGGAGGTGTGCCATCGTAGCAGCGGGCATAGCCTCTTTTGGTTGTGTAGAGGAGAAGGAAACCTTTCTCGCTCTATTTCCGCATCGCTACGACTACATTTATGCGCCTCATCCCGACGTGGGCGATCGCCCTCAGTGGCAAACCGAGAGTCGGCACCCGCTGAGCGATCGCCTGATTCAACAGGGGGCGTATCTCTATGGGGTACGCTTTGGAGCACAAACTCAATACTGCCTGCTCGATATTGATGCAGGGAGTGCTTATCATCCTCAGCGAGACCCACTGGCTCTTTCCCGCATTACTGAAGCCCTAGAGCCGCTAGGGTTAGTCAGCTCCTTAACCTGCACGTCGAGTTATTCAGGGGGCCTGCACCTCTACTTTCCCTTTGAAGACGCTCAGAATTCCTGGAAGCTGGCGATCGCGGTTACGACCTTGTTAGAGAACGCAGGATTCAAATGTCAGCCAGGACAGCTCGAAGTCTTTCCCAATCCCAAGCTCTACGTCTCTGATGGTACTCCCAATCTGTTTAATGCTCATCGCCTCCCCCTTCAGATCGGTTCCTACCTACTGAACGACCAGCTCGAACCGATTCAGAGCAGTCATGACACCTTTGTTCGGCAGTGGCACTACTGTCAGCAGCGCAATGCCGTTGAAGCCAAGAGCCTTGAACAAGTTTTGAAGCAGTCTCGCCGTCGCCAGTATCCGATTTCAGGTCGAGCGGATAAGTTCTTAAACGACCTCAATGCCGAAATTGAACTGGGTTGGACAGGGCGCAGTCAGACAAATCATTTACTCGGTCGCATCACGATGCGGACCTACATCTTTCATCATGTTTTGCAGGGTGGCCTGCCGCTCAATGGCGATGCATTAGTCAACGAGATTGTTTCGGTGGCGACGGCTTTACCCGGATATTGGGACTGGTGCGGCCACCAGCATGAAATTTATCAGCGGGCTGAAGAATGGGTCAGGTGTATCGAAAATAGTCCCTACTTTCCCTATGGTACACAGCGCGGCAAGTACAAGGCTAAGAGTAAACCAACACCGATTGGAACAGTTGAGAAGACCTGGAATGAACAGCGATCGCTCACGGCCCAGGACAAGATTGGCTCAGCAATGGCCGACTTGCTCCGTATTGGGCAGCTCCCTGATGGGGCAACAGCCCGATTTAAGAAACTCATTACTTATGGCATTGGGGGTGGCACGCTCTATAAGTACAAAGCTCTCTGGCATCCCGACTTGTGGAAAACCCCCCAGACCCCCCAGGCTTCAAAGAGGGAGGAAGCGTCCGCAACGGCTTCGCCAGCGACCGCTTCTCACCCACCAAGCTTATTATCAGTGGAGGTCAGTAATCCCTTGCAGGAAGCGGAATCGAGCGCCCTCGAAATGACTGATGAAGGACTAGAGGTTCGTAATCCTGTTGTCCCTTCCTCTTGGCAGCAAGTGATGTGGGCGCTCAAACAGGTGAAATCACAGCAAAATCAGGAGGCGAGATCGCAAGCGGCGACGTACAGGGAGCAAAAAAGCCAGAAAGAGCGTCACCGATATGCTCAGAAGATGCTGGACTATGCGCGCTCTGGGGATCCCATCCTGGCAAAAGAGGGATTACAGTGGCTGCTGGGTCAAGAATCTAGCCAGATTCAGCAATGGTTTGCAGGTGGTTTTGCTCAAACGTTGCCATCTATCTAAGATTAGTGGAATTACACGAAAGATTACGCTATCTTTTGATGCAAATGTACTGACAGACCCTAGCCCCAAAAGAATAAACGTACGGTTAATGCCTCGGAAAATTGACCCCAAATGTTTGGACTGTGCCCAGCTCTCGGTTACAGAGGCGCGGGAACTGCATGGGCCAGAAGGCGACGACTGTTGGCAGGAGCAGCGTTGTCATCGGCGGCGATCGCACTATCGCAATCGCCGCGATATCAATGCCGAGCGTCGGAGCCTTTATCGGCAAGGAGTGGAGGAGAAGCGGGCGGCGATTGCGCCGGATACGCTCACGGTTACCATCCCCTTGAAACCGGTCGCCTATCTTTATCTCTACCGTCAAAAGCGGCAGGATGCGCCGTTACACGCGATCGCTGTGTCAGTTTGGCAGGGCGATGAGCGCTTGTTGGAAGTTACCCCCATCCATTGCGCCGGGCTGCGCAACCAGCAAATCCAAGCCTACTTAATGGAAATCCTGAATACGCTGCGCCAAAAGTATGGCATCACTAAATTTGAGCCCGATGTGCGGTTGGAACCCACGTCTCTCCCTCCTCACTGGGATGATGCCGCAGCGGGCAGTTGGCAATGGGGCATTCCGTGGGTTC
>JBCBJE010000845.1:0-2479 GCA_038523735.1 Cyanobacteria bacterium J06626_18
CTCTCCCTGGCCAGAGTTCCAGAGTCCCGCGATCGCCCTCAACAACGAACTCTTGCCGCAGCCACTCGGCCCCACAATCAGCAATGAACTATCTGGCTTCAGCTCAAACGACAAATCCTCCACCAGCGTCCGCTGATAGTTAGGCGTCTGCAACGTTAAATGCTGCAAACTCAATACCGGAGACACCGTCTGCTGAATCACCAGCTGCTCGTCTTCCGGTCCACCCGTTTCCCCTTTTCCTCTGCCCTTTCCCCTTTCCCCCTCTGCTTCCTTCGCTTCCTCTGCTTCCCCTGCCCCTCTTATCTCCTCTTCGGCAGGCTCTTCCCCATACCCAATCGCTTCTGCAAACCCATAAAGACGATCAATCCCAGCACCGAACGCGGTCAAGGATTGAAATCGAGCTACGACAATGTTGAGGGAGAAGAACACACGAATGAAGGCTCCCTGAGCCTCGCTGACTTTACCCACTTCTAGGTCACCGCCAAAGACTGCAGGTGCGACGACTAGCGCTGGCAGGATGAAGGGAATGAACTCGTAGGTGTTGGTCAAGCCGTTCAGATTTAGCTCCCAGAGCAGCAGTCGTTTGAAATTATCGAAGGCAGCTATGAAGCGATTTTTGACCTGGGTGGCTTCTTGGTCTTCACCTTGATAAAAGGCGATCGCTTCGGCATTTTCCCGAATACGCACCAAACCGAAACGAAAGTCTGCCTCGCGCTTCAACTGCTCAAAATTTAGCCGTACCAGGGGTTTTCCAAAAACACCAATGGCGACCAAGCTTCCCAGCACCGCGTAGACAACTAGAAATATCACCAGTTCGCGTGAGATGCCCCACAGAACTCGGCTAAAAGCAATCACCTCCAGCACAGAACCAATCACGACGAGCACTAACAGCAGCGATTCCTGGGTGAAGCTTTTGACGTCTTCAGCAATTCGCTGGTCCGGGTTGTCAATGTCGCTGTCGAACTGGTGAATGCGGTAGAAGGCGCGATCGCGGAAGTATTGGTTGACAAAACGGTCGGTGAGCCAGCGTCGCCACTCCAAACCTAAGCGATCGCGCAGGTAGGTGTAGCCTGCTAGCAACGGCGCGTAGACGACCAGCACGCCGATAAAGGTAGCTACGGTTTGCCAAAAGCGACTCTCATCTTTGCCCGACAGGGATGAGATTAGTTCGCCGCGCTGTGTATTAAGGACGACGCTGAGCCCGGTGTAGGCCAACAGCAGGAGCATGATTAGCAGCAGGAGTCCGCGCGCTTTCCACTTCTCTTCGCCAAACCAGTAGGCTTTCGCGATCGTCCAAAACCGCTGTACCCCCTTAAAGTTGAACCGTTCCATGCCCGCCTCTATCTGCGCGTCAGCCACCACTGGTTACCGTAACGTGTTCTTTACTAACGTGCCGACGCGCGATCTGACGGCTGCCTAATGTCTCGATCGGGGTTTCAGGCGTAGCGCCAAGGCGATCGCCCCTAGCCCAAACCAAGCCGCAGGTTCGGGTACCTGTGTGGCGACTAGAGGCTGTCCCAGCGCATCGCTTGCTGTTGGGTTGGCGAGGACTTCGGCTTGGGTGCGGTTAAAGAAAGCGACATCCAGGTGAGGACGGGTACCGCGATCGAAGCCTACCGACAAGTCGGGATAGTCGTTGCCCCAGTCGGTTAGGTGAACGTGGGGGCTGGGAGTATCATCCTCAAAAAGGTCTGCCTTGGGGTTGGGAACGGAAAAGAAATTGAGCTGCTCTTCTCTAACGCCGCCAATGTTGATGCCTGTCGGAGTATCCCAACGTCCCGTCTGCAAGATCTCGCCTGTGGTCGTATCAAAGTTGAAGTTGAACCCTTCAGTCGTTTGGTTGTCAGCGAACGCTTCCATCAGCATGCCTTCGGGCGTGAAGAAAGCAATGTCGAACGTGGTTATGTCGTCAGCTCGGATAATGCCATCGCCGGGAATTGAGGCGTCATCAAAACTAAAGCGACCCTCTGCCGTATAGCCTAGCGTTTGACCTGTCCAGTTCAAGTCAAATGTAGCTGCCTTGACTGCGGAGCCCACTGCCAAGCTCACAACAGTGCCCGCAGCAATAGCGACGCTGCCCTTTGTTGTCAGCGAACCCCAAAACCGACCTGTGTGAACTGCGCCTGCGCTTATAACATTCATGAAATAGGATTTGGGTAATAGCATGTCGTACCTACTAATCAATTTGAGTCAATTAGTGCGAAAGTTGCCTGCACCTTGAACTAACGTCGAATCGGCTCTGAGAGCCAAGCGCTCACTGGAGTTGATGTTCGAATGCCAGTGACCAAGACGCGAATCAAATCTCCTTTAAGAGGAGAGCCTAATCTCCTCCAAGTGGAGGTTTAAACTATACTCCAGGTGGAGACTAACAGGAAATCACGTGGAAGACATGCTGAAAACAGCTTATGCTGCCGCTCTGGGAATTTTTATAGGGCTCAGATATTCAAATCAAATTGTGCAGCTTGCCAATGTACTAGGC
>JBCBJE010000846.1:0-2475 GCA_038523735.1 Cyanobacteria bacterium J06626_18
CAAATCCTGATAGCAGAATTGTTCATATCGAGGCATTGAGAGTCTTTTTGAATAATAAGTAATGAGCATTGATACTGGCATTTGTCAGTACTTGGAAGGGTAACAGAAAAGACTTTCGAACCCAAAAACCTGGTCTCATTGCCTGGTTCAAAGCTACCCACAAACCAGTTCTTTGGCTAACTCAAACTGAGACACTAACAGCAGGTTTACCATAGCAGATCGGGCTAAAGTCACTATTTGAGGCGGCCCGGTTTAAGCTAGCAAATCCTGACTAGGTAGGGATTCAGCGGCCAGAAGCTAATCCGTCAACGCTCATAAGACTTGGACCGCCTCGTTCCGACATGTTCAAAGCGCTAGCGATCTGTTTAGGGCAAACCGTGCCTGTTCCCGGTCATCAAAGTAAATTTTCTCAGTACCCAAGATTTGATAATCTTCATGGCCTTTCCCCGCAATCAGCACACAATCACCCGGCTGAGCTTGACGAATGGCAGCTTGAATCGCCTCAGCCCGATTACAAATGACTTGTTCCGCCGGTAACGATCCGGGAACCCCCGCCAGAATGTCCGCCAGAATTTTCTGTGGGTCTTCTGTCCGGGGATTATCGGAAGTAGCAATAGCCAGGTCGGCCAGCTCACAGGCAATTTTGCCCATCTGGGGTCGCTTCGTTCGATCGCGATCGCCACCACAACCAAAGACGCAAATCAGTCGTCCCGAGACAAACGGACGCGCTGCGACCAGAGCATTCTGCAAGCTATCGGGAGTGTGAGCGTAATCGACAATCACGCTGATGTCTTGTTCAGGCGATACCACCACCCGCTCCATCCGACCCGGTATTCCCCCAAACTGAGCCAGACACGTCACGATGTCGGCTAAAGAAACACCTAAGTGCAAAGCTGCACCCACTGCCGCCAACATATTAGCTAGGTTGAACTGACCCACCAGCGGCAGCGCAAACGAAACGGTCCCAACCGGTGTGTGTAGCTGCCCCTGAACTCCACTTGCGGCGTAAGTCAGGTCACGGGTGTAAAGCTGAGCCGAGGATTGGTTGACGCTATAGCTCCATGCCTTTTCTGGGCCTAGCCTTTCTAGGAGACGGCGTCCGTAGGCATCATCCTGATTCACGATCGCTCGCCCTACCAAATAAGGCGATTGAAATAGAAGCGCTTTCGCCTCAAAGTACACCTCCATCGTTTGGTGAAAGTCCAAATGGTCTTGCGTCAGGTTAGTAAATACAGCCACCTCAAAGGGACAACCCCATACCCGCTTCTGAGCCAAAGCGTGGGAACTTACCTCCATTACTACAGACTGGCAATTCGCCGCCCTCGCTGTTGCCAAATCTGCCTGCAAATCTACGGGAAAGGGCGTGGTATGGACGGCGGTAATTTCATGGCCGGGCCAGCGCGTGTACAGCGTACCGAGAAGTGCTGTGGGTTGCCCTGCCTGCTTAAGCAACGCCTCAATCAAGTGCGTCGTGGTGGTTTTGCCATTCGTACCCGTCACGCCTACCAAATTCATCGCTTGGGCGGGCGCGCCATAAAAAATGGAAGCTATTTCAGCACAGGCGATCGCCATGTCCGGTAACGGGATGACCAGCGCATCTGGATTATGCTTCGCAGGCGCGCGGTTTTGCAACGCCTCAGGCGAAACTAGTGCCGCGATCGCACCCGCCGCGATCGCCCCTGGCCAAAAATCGCCTCCATCCACCCGTGTTCCCGGCATCCCGATAAACAAATCCCCTGGCTGACACGCCTGTGAATTTGTACATAGCCGCTTTATCGGTTGTGACAACCCTTTGTGATCAATCGGTATCGCGGGCGCAGTTGCCAGCCACGATGCGGGTAACTGCGCCAAAAGTTCCTGCAGATTCATGTCTAGCAACCTCTTAGAAACGTCAGGTTGCCCTTATTTTGCCGTATCCGGAGCCCAGTATTTCTGTAACATCTGCTCCACCCTGCTAACCGGAGCCCGCGGCGACAACCGGGGCAGGGCAGTCTCCTCGACATTACCATCGGCGTTCGTAATCACCCGACACAGCACGGGGATTTCGTATTGATACGCAGCAAACCAATCAGGTTGAGTTGTGATGTCCCGAATCTCCAGCGTAAAATCCAGGTGCCCTAGTGCTTCCAGTTTTTCGTGTAGCCCTTGACACAAATGGCATCCAGGTTTGTTGTAAAGTACAAGCCTCATAGTTTTCTTGATGAGTAAGGAGCAGTGAAGTAAGAGGATTCTTGGCTCTTAGTTAATTTTGGGTGGTTGATGGTGTTCGCCGTTTGTCGTCGTTGTTGGCACGACAATCTAAGCAGGTTTTGAGCGCAAGGAATTGGGGCTACCCGCACAGTGATCGGCTGAATCTGCCCCTACAGTTTACCCCTCTCCCCCCATCTCTCCATTCCCCCGTCCCCCTCCCTATTCCCTATTACCCAGCGCCCCTTTTACCTTACTACCCAGCCACCCCACCCCCAATGTAGAGGA
>JBCBJE010000847.1:0-2475 GCA_038523735.1 Cyanobacteria bacterium J06626_18
AAAACCCTATACCCAAGAAAAACTTATTCGGGCTGTCAAGTCAGTTACGCTCTAACTACATGGATACTTCCACACTGATTCCACTTCCTAATCGTGCCGAGAAAGCAACAGGCGACGCCTATTTGCAATTTCAATTAGGCCCTCAATCGCCGGCTGTATTTGCCATGCAGCATATCCAAGAAGTGATGACGCTGCCCCTCTCACGACTGACGCCAATGCCCAATATGCCGCCATGCCTGTTGGGGCTAATGAATCATCGCAGCCACGTGCTTTGGGTCGTTGATTTAGCTTATCTTTTAGAACTCAACCACATCGATGAGTCGACTCGGCAATACAACGTAATCGTCATTCGCGTAGGCAAAATTCGCCTAGGCTTAGCAGTTCCACAAATTAATGGCATCGTCTGGTTCGAACAGGACAAACTCCAGTCACCAGTAGGACATACCTCGAATGGACTAGTGCCCTATTTACAGGGATGCATTTGGCAAGAGAACACCATGTTATTGGTGCTCGATGCCGCTACCATCAGCCACGCTTCGTTACTCAGAAATCCTGATGCGTTTGTGCAGGTGTGAGTTATCAGCCTTGAAACGGCGCTCTGGGGCTAACTCGCGATCGCGGCAATCCTCTCAGGGGACTGCCCTGCAGGGCAAACATCCGTTTCTTCAGTGCTTGGGCACTTGCCGAGAAGTATCGTCTTTGACGCTTCCCTTCGCTTGACCCTCCTCTTCTGACCTGTTTTGGTCCCCTGATATTTCTTAGGATCTTATTCCATGGTTAATCGTACTAGCAGCATCTCAAAAGACGGTAAATCCGTCGGCTCTAAAGGAGCGAAAAATGGTCAAGTTCCCCCGCCGCCGCCGCGTGGTGGCAAGTCTTCTGGAGGTAAAAAATCTGCCGACGCCGCCTGGCAGTTAGCTTCTAATCAACACAGTAACGCTAAGCCTTTACGCTTCCAACTATTACGAGGAATTCTACCCGCTGTGTTGTTGCCGCTTGCTATCGCAGGCTTTGTCGGACAGCGCAGTATTCACGAAACCTTGGAAGAACAGCTCTCCGAAGAGGTGCAATCCCAAGCGCTGCTGGCAGGCGAAATCACCCATGGCTACCTCAATGAACTGGCCGATATTACTCAGTTCGTCGCCGATAATCCGCTGGTGATTGAGGCCGCTCAGTCAGCCGGGACACAACTGCCTGAACTCAGCGAACTCTCCATCGAACAGATTGAAGAGCGCTTTGCCGAAACCCAACTGCTGCAACCCAACCAAGTCCTAAATGATTACCTGACTAAAACAGCCGAAACGGCTGAATTCACCGAGCTGTTTTTTACCGACAGCCGCGGTTTGAATGTGGCCCACAACATTCCTACTTCTGACATTGTTCAAAGTGATGAAGAGTGGTGGCAGCAGGCTCAAGCCAACGCCCGATGGATTTCTGAACCTGTTTTTGATGAGTCGGCTAACACCAACGGCATCGAATTTGCTCAAGCAATTGTCGATCCAGGGTCAGGCGACTTTCTAGGCGTGGTGCAGGGGTTTGTCTCGGTCCAGGCCTCAGGCCTCAATAGCATCATAGAGACCTTGGAATTTGCGGGATTCTCTGGCTCCCAGCAGGTACAGCTAATTGATGGTGCCGATAGTGAAGTCCTCAAAACCATCACAGCTGAGGGCGTGACTGAAGTCCCTGAAATAGTCGGGGGAACGGTAGTTGGCGAGATTGCTAAAACACTTATCGCGATTCCATCCGAGGGGACTGACCCCAATACGCTCAAATCTGAGTTGCAAGACCAATACAGCGTCAGGGAGCTAAGTGTTGTCACACCGGCAGGCGCTGAGGCAGGGGCAGGACTTGTGGTTTCCTTCGTCAGTGAGGGGCGCAAGTATTATCTCGCAAGGGTGAGAGGTACCGGCTTGATGGCGATCGCCTCGATCAACAATAGTGAACTAGAAGCAGCCGGTGCGCAGCTAGTTCTTATCTTCGGTCTGGTCATGCTGGCGGCGGCGGGCCTCTCGGTGGCGGTCATTCTGTACCTAGCAAACCAAATCTCCAGCCCACTGCGCTACCTCTCCAGCACAGCGGAAGAAGTTGTCTCCGGCAACCTCGATGTGGAGGCGGTTCCCTACGGAGCACGTGAAGCCCAAACGCTGGCCACAACCTTCAATGCATTGGTCGCGCGGGTACGCGATTTCTTGCAAGAGCAGACGAGCGCAGCGGATCAGGCGCGCCTGCTCTCAGAAATTGTGGGCACCAATGTCCGGAACGAGCCGGACTTAAACGAGATTTTTGACAAAGCATTGACCGAGGCGCGCACGGCGCTTGAAGTGGATCGCATTGTGGTCTATCGCTTCAAAGAAGACTGGAGCGGTTATGTCTCGCATGAGTCCGTAGCGGCTGGCTGGCCCGAAGCCCTAAACGATGAAATTGAAGACCCCTGCATTTCGAGCGAGCTGCTGGAAGCCTATCAGCAGGGCCGGG
>JBCBJE010000848.1:0-2446 GCA_038523735.1 Cyanobacteria bacterium J06626_18
GCTCATCTTGAATTTAGCAACCTCCCTAAAACAGCTATTGAGCCAAAAACTTTTGAATCGGTTTGATTTTCGGCAATTTATTGACTGTATACTCGCTATCAGACTTTGAGTGCAGCTATTTCCATGAACCCCTTCCAGGATGCGTTTATTTCCTATGGTCGTGCCGATAGTAAGCAATTTGCCCAAAAGCTAAGCGAACGTCTGACGGAGTTAGGGAATACCGTCTGGTTTGACGTTAATGATATTCCCCTGGGGGTGGATTACCAGAAGCAAATCGACGATGGTATTGAAAAGGCGGATAACTTTTTGTATCTGATTTCGCCCCATTCGGTGAACTCAGACTACTGCAATCTGGAAATTGAGCAGGCGCTAAAGCACCAGAAACGGATTATCCCGTTACTACATGTAGAAGAGATCAGCTACGAAACCTGGCAGTATCGCAATCCAGAGGGCACAAAGGACCAATGGGAAGCCGATAAGACCGCAGGCAAACATTCCCATTTCACCAATATGCACGCGGCAATTCGCAAGATTAACTGGGTGTATTTTCGTGATGGCATTGATGACTATGAGGACTCGTTTGAAGGGCTGCTGGAGCTGCTTAGTCGAGAAAAAGACTATGTGCATCGACATACGGTGTTGCTAAACGATGCTCTAGAGTGGGAGCGTAACCAAAAGCAAACGCGTTATTTGCTCACTGGGGAAGATCGACAAAACGCAGAAGCATGGTTGGCCATTCGGTTTAAAGAGAGTCAGCCGCCGGTGGTGCCGACGGACCTGCACTACGAGTACATTACCGAAAGCATCAAAAACGGCGATAACCTGATGACCCGGGTGTTTTTATCCCATGGGTCGGAAGATGCTGAGATCACGGACCAGGTGCGGCGTACTCTGATGCGCTCAGGGATTACTACCTGGACCTATCGGTCGGATATTGAATTTGGTAGTGACTTTGAGGTCGCGCTGAAGCGTGGTGTAGAAGAAGCGGACAATGTGTTGTTTTTAATGTCCAGCAACTCCCTTGCGAGTAAATATTGTCAGCAGGAGTTAGATCTGGCGATTCAGCTAAATAAGCGGCTAATTATTATGCTGGCGGGGTCGGTGGATGAAACCGATATTCCTGTGGCGTTTAGGCATCTCCAGTACATTGACCTGACCGATAATGAAACTGAGGAAGATTACCTCAAGGATGAAGACGATCTGCTGCGGGTGCTAAAGCAGGATGCGAACTATTTCAATGAGCATAAGGTGTTGCTGACTAAGGCGCTGAAGTGGGAACGGCAGCAGCGGAACCCGTGTATTTTGTTGCAAGGCTATGAATTACAACATGCCCAAGCGTGGCAAGAGGTGGCTCAGGCGAGGGATCACCATGGGCCGACGGATATTCAAACGGAGTTTATCGAGGCTAGCAAGAACCAAACGGCAGCAGTGTCGCCGGATGTGTTTATCTCTTATTCGCGGGCGGATTCGGACTTTGCGCGGAAGCTGAATAATGCATTGCAGCGCCAGCGTAAGCGCACCTGGTTTGACCAGGAGAGTATTGCCTCGGGGGCGGACTTTAAGCAGGAAATTTATAAGGGAATTGAGAGTTCAAATTTCTTTTTGTTTGTTTTGTCACCTCGGTCGGTGAAGTCGCCCTATTGTGCGGATGAAGTGGAGCATGCGACCAAACTGAATAAGCGGATGGTGACAGTGTTGCATCGTCCGGTGGAGGTGAAGGACCTGCATCCGGAGTTAGGAAAGGTGCAGTGGGTTGATTTTAATGCGAATGAGGGAGAGTTTGAGGCGAACTTTAAGGAGTTGTTGCGGACATTGGATACGGACCCGGTGCATTTGAAGTATCACACTGGGTTGTTGATGAAGGCGATTGAGTGGGATGATAAGGGGCGGCGGGAGGAGGTGCTGCTGCGAGGGGGAGACCTGACGGAGGCAGAGCAGTGGATGGCCCAAGCGGTGGAGAAAGAGCCGAAGCCGACGACACTGCAGGGGAAGTATGTGGCGGCGAGTCGTGGGGCGTTGGAGGTAAATCAGCAACAAGCAACGAGGCGGCAGCGGATGGTAATTGGAGGATTGACTTCGCTGTTGTTGTTGGCCGCTTGGCAGTGGAAAGCAGCCACGCGAGCGACTAAGCAAGCTGAATTAAATCAGGCGCGGTCATCGGGGCTGCTTTCTCTATCGTTGTCAAATGAAGGTAAAGATTTGGAGGCATGGACTGAGGCTATTCGGGCAGGTACTTTTTTGCAAAAGTATCAGGTCACCCAACCAGAGGGATTGAATGCGCTGCAGCAAGTTATCTTGAAGAGCAACAAAGTTCGTAGCCTCAATGGCCATGATGATAGGGTCAATAGTGTGAACTTCAGTCCCGATGGCAAGACCCTCGTCAGTGGCAGTGGTGACAGCACCATCAAACTCTGGGGTGTGGAAACAGGCGAGGAAATCCGCAGCC
>JBCBJE010000849.1:0-2438 GCA_038523735.1 Cyanobacteria bacterium J06626_18
CTTGCCTGCAGGGCAGTTGGATGGCGGACGTATCGTGCAGGCCATCTACGGGCGTAAAACAGCAGGACGGGCGACAGCTGTGACGCTGGTGATATTGGGAATCGCCTCGTTGGCTAATCCGCTCGCTTTGTATTGGGCGGCGCTGATTCTGTTTTTGCAACGTAATCTTGAACGACCGGCTCAGAACGAGCTAACGGAACCGGACGATGCCAGAGCTGCACTTGGGTTGCTAGCGCTGTTTCTAACCCTGGCAACACTGATACCGTTGACACCAACTTTGGCTGGTCGGTTGGGCATTGGCTAGGCCTTGGTAGGATTTGGGGTGGTTGTATCTTCTGAGTGCGTTGCGAGTGATAATAGAGCGTAGAATCCTCCTGCAGAGTTGCTGTTCTGTAAAGCCCAGTCGGAAATGTGCGATCGCCGTCGATGGCGGCAGGTCTGCGCGCATTTGGCTGTACAACATACACAGATTCTGGCCCTTGCGGTCTGTTACATATAAAGCTCGGTTAATGCCAATCGTTTGGTGAACTGAATGTGCGGCTGGTAGCCTTAGCTCGCTGTTCGAATCCGAGTTGAAGTTTATTGCTCTAAAGGGCACGGACTTGGAGGAGCGCTGACCAATGGTGTTTGGTCGGTAGCTAGGGAGGTGAGGAGTTTGTCAACACTTGGGAGTGATGCAAGATGACAGTCTGTGAATACAAACCTGGACTAGAAGGTATTCCAGCCACGCAATCGGCAATCAGCTATGTGGATGGCCAGCAAGGCATCTTGGAATATCGCGGCATCCGTGTTGAGCAACTAGCCCAGCAGAGTAGGTTTCTAGAAACAGCTTATCTGCTCATCTGGGGCGGCTTACCCAATAAGCAAGAGCTTGACGATTTCGAGTACGAGATCCGGCACCATCGCCGCTTAAAATACCGCATCCGCGACATGATGAAGTGCTTCCCGGAGGGAGGGCACCCGATGGATGCGCTGCAAGCCTGCGCCGCTGCTCTGGGGTTGTTCTATTCTGAACGGGCTTTAGACGACCCCGCCTATATCCAAAAAGCGGTTGTGCGGCTCTTGGCTAAGATCCCTACGATGGTGGCAGCCTTTCAACTGATGCGGAAAGGGAACGACCCCGTACAGCCGCGGGATGATTTAGGGTATGCGGCCAACTTTCTCTACATGTTGAATGAGCAAGAGCCGGATCCGCTCGCCGCTCGCATCTTTGACATTTGTTTGACGTTACACGCCGAGCACACCATCAATGCCTCAACCTTCTCGGCTATGGTCACGGCTTCAACCCTGACGGATCCTTATGCGGTGATTGCTTCTGCCGTGGGCACTCTGGCAGGGCCGCTACATGGAGGGGCCAACGAAGAGGTGATTGATATGCTGGACAAAATCGGTAGCGTTGAGAATGTGCGGCCCTACCTAGACGATCGCATTCGGCGTCGGGCCAAAATTATGGGCTTTGGTCACCGTGTTTACAAGGTCAAGGATCCTCGGGCCATCATTCTGCAGAAGTTGGCAGAGCAGCTGTTTGAAAAGTTCGGTGGTGATGATTACTACGAAATTGCTCTGGAGCTAGAGCAGGTCGTGACTGAACGCCTGGGGCACAAGGGGGTTTATCCCAATGTAGATTTCTATTCGGGACTGGTCTATCGTCGCTTAGGAATCCCCACAGACCTGTTTACGCCTGTGTTTGCGATCGCTCGGGTCGCTGGCTGGTTAGCCCACTGGAAAGAACAAATTGGGGAGAATCGTATCTTCCGCCCTACGCAGATATACACAGGCTCTCATGAACAGCACTACATCCCGCTTGTTGATCGTCCCAAAATTTGGGACAAGGCTCCTACCAATGGACACAAGTGATGGGTTTAACCCCTCTTGTCAAGACGAGGAACACAGGCAATATTTTACTCAGTGACGATTTTCAGGAACTCCAGTCCCCCCGGCAATTTGCCAGGGGGATTTTTTGTATCAATCGAGGGATAACTGATGGGAATTGAAGCACAGTCGGATATTCCGATTATCGATTTTTCAGCCTTTTTGACAGGCGACCGATTAGCGAAATTAAATGTCGCCGCCGAAATTTATCGCGCTTGTCATGAGGTTGGATTTTTGTACCTAATGCATCACGGTATCGCTCACGCTGCTGTTAACTCTGCCTTTGAGCAGTCGCAACAGTTTTTCAACCTTTCATTAGCCGCAAAGCAAAAGGTCGCTTGGGCGAGCCAACTGAGTAACCGGGGCTATGTCGGTGTAGAACGGGAGCGGCTCGATGAAACCCAGCCCGGAGACCTCAAGGAAGCTTTTAATCTGGGCAAACCCGTGAATTCAGATGCCGCTGTGCAGACTCCAGAACTTGTCCTCAACCGTTGGCCCGAAGGATATCCCGAATTTCGTACGACCCTCACCGAGTTCTTTAATCAGTGTGCCGATACAGCTGCAAC
>JBCBJE010000850.1:0-2422 GCA_038523735.1 Cyanobacteria bacterium J06626_18
GTTTCAGCTTCGGCTTCAGCTAGTTCGGAGAGGAACTTCAGGGCCTCAGCAATGTAGAGGGCGCAGTCTTTAGGCGATCGCTTGTAAAAAGAAGACCAGGCAACAGATTTCTGAGCCTCATAACGACCGGCGCGATCCGGGCAATCGCTCACCCAAGCGATGCGGACAGCATGGCCAATCAGTACATCTAGGGCAATATAATCATCGAACTGTAAATCAGGGTTGCCCTTGAAGATGGCGGATAACTCCTGCAGCGCTTCAACGGTCACATGACGGTACTCAGGAGCATGAATTTTGGTCAGTAGATGATCCAATCGTCGAGCGAAATTTGCTTCCCCTGGCGTCATCTCAGAAAGAACTGTTTCGCTGTCAACCCGGTTGCGGCGGTCAAGCTTATCGCCAATGATGACTCCTTTGCAGTGGCGCAGCATCTCCCAAAACTGCCGATAAAAATCCTCAGGCAGGCGAGTCAATTCGCCGTCAATCTGCCGTTTGCGCCACCAGTCTTCGGTGGATGGTTCCACATCAATTTGGGCCGGTAGCACACCCCAGGTAATCGGCATGTTGGCCCTGACGTGCAGCGATTCCTGCTTAAAGAGCGTTTGATTGAGACCGCTGTAACTCGCAAGTACCTGACGAAGGCGCATTTTCAAATCGTAGGGGCTCATTGCCGTGAGGCGATCATAGGCTTCATCGCGAGGCACGCTCTGCTCACGCGCCAATTCGCTTGTCAGCAGCAGAATCAGATACCCTACACGCAGTGTCAACAATCCCTCAAATAGCTCTGGCTCTGACTTAATCAGGACACTCAGATACACGAGGATTTCCTGAGTGAGGACGCGATCGCGCTTATCATCCCCGCAATAGGCCGTAATCTTCTCCATTACCTCAGAGTGCGGCATCGGATCCCGAATTAGCGAATCATCACTGTATGCTTTGCCAACGGTGATGTACTTTTGTCGCACCAAAAGCTCCGCGACTGCATCGGACAGGTTGACATCCATCTTGCCCAACAGCCCAGCGGCCCGCCGGACAATTTGCCACAGTTCCTGTTTACCCGCCTTGACATACACCTCTTCCAAGAGATCGGCTACGGTTACTGTGCGCTCGGGTTGGCCTAGCTCCGTATCAAAAGCGACCCCCTTCAAAGTCCATAAGCGCGCCAAAATTTCGATCTGCTCATAGAGATTACTAGACGCTTTGAGTAGCTCAATAAGCGGCCTAACTTCAGTTTCGCGCTCCACCCGAAACAGATGCCAAACGCTCAATGGTTGCGTTTGCTCCGGGACCATCGACAAGTAAGAGGAAACACGGGGGATGTAGCTCAATCGATTCTTACTGGCAGGAACATCAGCCGTATCAATCCGCTGAGTCCCAGAGGTCATCAGCAACTGATAGAGCGGTCCAAGCTGCACAGGCACTCCCCCACATTTGCCTGCCTTCAGTTCTTGCATGAGCTGTAGCAGCGGTGATTCGTAAATCGGGCGATGGCCCAGCTCAAACATCTCATGTGTGAGGAGGAGGGTCACTGTGGGTCGTCCTGGTCCATTCCAGTGGTAATGAATGTACGCCAGTTCACTGCGGATTTGTGCAACCAGAAAATGGTAGTCCAGGGTGATGTAAAACTTTTGCGGATCGAGGAAAGAGGGAAGAAACACTGCCGTCTCCCCCTGGATGCGAAACACACGGGAGGTAGTGAGACTGCGGAGTCGGCGGATCGGACGACCACTCAAGTCCAGTTTGTCGTTATGGCCAATCTGAGCATAGACCGCAGACAACTGACCAGAAGGATAAACACTAATGGGCTCAATTTGTTCCGGGATTTGAGTTTCAATGCCGTAGGTCGCAAGTTCGTTTTGTAGTGCCTGGTTCTCTGCTAGCAGGGCAATTTGCACAATTGACTGCCGATGTTGCCCAACCTGCAAATGGCGTCCGAGCGGATCGATATCGCCCAACGTTATCAGTCCATCTTCCAGCAACTGCCCTAACAAAAACAGACTTTGCGCCCAGATGAGGGGTACGTTCTCATTTGGCAAACGCTCCTGGCTACGGGGCGTTTCGCGTTCGATAGCGATCGCCTCCTTGGGCACGTAATAAAGTTCCGGCAGCAAATCATATCCGTCTTTGTTGACTGCGATCTTCGTCAATCGCTGGCGATAAAACTGAATCGCCTTCGTGTCTTTACGGAACAGCGCATCCAAATATAGATACGTAAAAAACAGCGGCCATTCGCACTCAATATGCTCAAACTGCTGCAGCTCTTCTGGCTCGTAGTGCAGCCGCTTGGTATCTTCAATTGCCGTTTGGTGGCCGTCTCGCAAAAAGCGCTTGCAGCCATAGTAGCCCTGGAGTTTGTCCACAATTTTTTGCTGGGTCCGGAGCACCAAGTCAGCATCTTCAATGGCGAACGCTGGATAGCTAA
>JBCBJE010000851.1:0-2422 GCA_038523735.1 Cyanobacteria bacterium J06626_18
ATACAGGGACAGGCTTGTTAACAGTATTGAAAGAGCCCGCTAGCAGCGATTCTCAGGCAGTTTATGAAACCGTTTCAACCCAATACCAGGACCGCTTCAACTTGGTATGGCTGGATCCAGCACCCATGAACAATACTCAGGCGCTGGCAATGACCCAAGAAAAATCGCAAGAGCTGGGAATCACCACAATTTCTGACTTGCTGGCACAGGCCGGCGATTTAGTCATTATTGGGCCACCGGAATTTGAAACTCGCGAAGATGGACTGCCGGGACTTAAGGTGGCCTATGGCGACTTCCAGTTCAAATCCTATAAAGGCGTCGATCCTGGACTGCGTTACAAAGGTCTTGTGGATGGTGAAGCTGACGTGGCTGTAGCGTTTGGCACTGACGGTGAGATTAGTGCATTTCAGCTGGTTGTTCTAGAAGACGATAAGCAGCTCTTTCCGCCTTATCAAGTCGCTCCAGTTGTACGTCAAGAATTGTTGGATGCAGAACCTGAAGTGGCTGATACCCTCAACCAACTATCGCCGCTGATTACGAATGAGGTAATGCAGACTTTGAACTATCAGGTTTCTGGCGAGGGACGCGAACCAGAGGATGTCGCCCGTGAATTTCTGGTGCAGTCTGGTTTGTTGGAAGAAGACGTTTAGAAATAATGAGGATTTTTCAAAATCAAAACAACGGGTAACTCCTGATTGGTCAGGGATTGCCCTGTGCGGTTTTGAATTCGTAGGCTATGGGCAGTATCCAATTCGACCAGGTTACTCTGCAATTTCCAGGCGCACCTCGCCCGGCTGTCAATCGCGTCACCTGCCAAGTTCACACGGGGGAACTGGTGGTAATTTTGGGGCCGTCTGGCTGCGGCAAGACAACACTTCTAAAAATGGTCAATCGCTTGTATGAGCCGACTGTTGGACGTATCTGTATCGATGGGCAGGATATTCAGCGTCTGCAGCCGACCAAATTGCGGCAAAAGATTGGCTATGTGATTCAGCAATCAGGGCTGTTTCCGCATATGAGCGTGGCAGAGAATGTTGCGGTGGTGCCCCGGCTCTTGAAATGGCCAAAGCCTCGGATTCAGGCGCGAGTGGATGAGCTTTTGCACCTGGTTAAGCTGCCGCCCCAAGACTATCGCGATCGCTACCCCAGTCAACTCTCTGGAGGGCAGCAGCAGCGAGTTGGCATTGCCCGTGCCCTAGCGGGTAATCCTGAATACATGTTGATGGATGAACCTTTTGGTGCGATCGACGCGATCACTCGCAGTGCTCTGCAGGCCGAAATTATCCGACTCCAGCAGCAATTGCAAAAAACGATTCTGTTTGTGTCGCATGATGTGGAAGAAGCGCTGCGGTTGGGCGATCGTATTCTCGTCATGCGCGAGGGTGAAGTCGTGCAGTTTGATACGCCCTTCAATCTCCTTACCCAACCTGCGGATCCCTTTGTCCACGATTTGTTGGGTGCTGACGATATGGTCCGTCAGTTAGGCTTACTCAGAGTTACTGCAGCCATGGACGAGCTGCCTGTTGACTATGCTAATGATTCACCCACCCTTGAGAGTACTAACAATTTGCGCGAGGCTCTGTCTCTCATCCTCAAAACGGGAGCCCCTGAAATTTCGGTTACCGAGAACGGCGAACCTGTTGGGCGGCTTACTCTCGACCATATCCGCACGTCCGCTGCGGGCGCCAATTTCTAATGGCCTACCTCCTCAACAATCCTAGTGAAGTAGCTACGCTGCTGATACAGCACATTCAAATGACAGGCATCACCCTGTTAGTTGCCGTTCTGGTTGCGGTCCCAACGGCTCTCTTAATTACCCGCTATCGCTGGCTAGAAATCCCCGTCATTGGGTTTCTTGGGATTCTTTACACCATCCCAAGCTTGGCCCTGATCATTTTCTTGCTACCTTTTTTTGGCTTGGGGGCGACCTCTGTCATCGTGGCCATGGTGCTCTACACCCAGGTCATCTTGGTGCGTAACTTGACAGTGGGCCTTGCAGGCATTAGCCCAGCGGTGCTGGAAGCGGCCCGTGGCATGGGCATGAGCCAATGGCAGCGGTGGTGGTGGGTACAGGTGCCGCTGGTACTGCCGGTATTTATTGCTGGAGTCAGAATTGCCGCAATTGTGGCGATCGCGATCGCCACAATTGGCGCCAAGTTCAACGCGGGGGGATTGGGCCGGCTATTGTTCGACGGCATTCAAACTAATCAGTTAGACAAAATTTGGGCTGGCTCGATCGTCGTAGCACTATTAGCGTTTGCAATGAATGGGCTCTTACTCTGGCTGGAGCAAAAACTAAATAAGCAGCCATTGAATAAGAGAGGGCGCACTTAAAAAGCAAATGTATTGTATCTCCTCCCAGCTTCTTCTCGATTGGAAATTACGGTTTTAAGTAAACAGTGAGCAAATCTAAAGGCATGTA
>JBCBJE010000852.1:0-2419 GCA_038523735.1 Cyanobacteria bacterium J06626_18
CGGGCTGTATCCTACGATTGCTCGCAAAATTTTGAAGAATGCCCCCTTCAACTCGGTAGAGGAGATTCTGGATATCCAAACTCTGAGCGATCGCGAGCGCGACATTATTGAAGCCAACCTAGATAACTTTACCGTTACACCGCCCGATCCCGCCTTTGTTGAAGGAGCCGATCGCTACAACAATGGCGTCTACCGTTAGTCGAAACGTCCATACAGATACCGTTGCTTGAGCGGTGCTAAAAAGACACCTACGGTAGATTGTTGCGCCCCAATAGTGTGGGTAGTCGGCAGGAAGGTTACTTCCTGTCGGCTTTTAGTCTTAGGAGAAGTGAGGAGCCCAGATTGCCCGTCTCGCCTTTTGATGTTTTGTTAGTCGGCAGTGGAGCTGCGGGCCTGTATACAGCCCTCTGCATTCCACCGGAATATCGAGTTGGTTTGATTACGAAGGATGTGCTGAGCCAGTCAGCCAGTGACTGGGCCCAGGGTGGCATTGCGGCTGCGATCGCGCCTGAAGATTCCCCCTCACTGCATAAAGAAGACACGCTACACGCTGGTGCTGGGCTGTGTGATCCCGCTGCCGTTGAACAACTGGTTGAGCAAGCGGCTCCCTGTATCAAAGCATTGGTTACCTTAGGAGTCCCCTTTGATCAAAGTCAGGGACAGCTAGCCCTCACGCTAGAGGCTGCTCACTCCCGACGGCGAGTTCTCCATGCCGCTGACGCTACGGGACGAGCGGTGGTCAGTACGCTGGCTCAAGCCGTTCAAAATCGCCCCAACATAACCGTCTTTGAGCACACCCTAATTCTCGATCTTTGGGTCCAGGATGGGGGCTGTCGGGGCATCATTGCCGTCAACAAACAAACGTTGGAATGGTGGCCTGCTGGGGCAGTTGTTCTAGCCACCGGTGGGGGCGGCCAAATCTTTTCACAAACGACGAACCCTCCAGCCAGTACAGGTGACGGAGTCGCAATGGCGTGGCGAGCCGGTGCCCAACTGCGAGACCTTGAGTTTTTCCAGTTTCACCCTACGGCTCTGAAAGTCGCAGGCGCACCGCGCTTTTTAATCAGCGAGGCCGTGCGGGGTGAGGGAGCGCATCTGATTGATGCGGCTGGACGACGGTTCGCGTTTGACTATCATCCCAAAGGCGAACTGGCTCCTCGTGATGTGGTCAGTCGAGCCATCTATCGCTACCTACAGACCCAAAAACCTGATGCACCAGACTGCGTTGGGCTGGATCTCAGATCTATTCCCCCCGAAAAAATTCAGCAGCGATTCCCTAATATCGTGGCCGTTTGCCAGCGCTGGGGCGTCAATCCTTTTCAACAACCCGTCCCAGTGTCTCCTGCTGCCCATTACTGGATGGGGGGTATTGTGACTGACTTAGCGAGTCAGACAACCTTGCCCCAACTCTATGCGGTGGGAGAAACCGCAAGCACAGGCGTCCATGGTGCCAATCGTCTCGCTAGCAATTCGCTGCTGGAATGTCTGGTCTATGGTCGTCAACTGCAACATTTGCAGGTGGCGCGCGCTATGACGGGCACGCCAACCTCTGGGCCAGCTTCAAGTGCCGACTTCTCGACCCTGTCTGCACAAGCTACACAAACCCTCACTCATATGCGAGCTCAGCTACCCGAGTTGGTTTGGCAGGGCGCGGGGATCAGTCGCCACACTCAGGGGATCGAAGCCGCGATCGCCCAAATCAACCATCAGCGATCCTGCTTCGAAGCACTTCCCCTCACCCTAGCCCTCAAGCAATTACTCGCCAATCCCCATCCTCTCACCCTAGCCCTCAAGCCAGATACCCTACGCCTATGGGCCGAAACTCGCAACCTGCTGGACCTGGCCCAGCTCATCCTCAAAAGCGCCCACTTTCGCCAAGAAAGCCGCGGCGGTCATTATCGTGAAGATTACCCTGACACGGATGTTGCCTGGCAGGTGCATACGTTGGTGGAGGGTGATCGATGGTGGAAGAGTGGGGTAGTGGGTAGTGGGTAAGGGGAAAAGGAAATGGGGAGCCATATGACCAATCACCCATTACCAATTACCGACTGCCAAAGATTAACCAAGAACCAAGAACAGTCTATTCCCTATTCCCCCTTGCCTAAGATCGATAAACTGGCAAGGTAAAAAAGAACTGGCTACCTTCGCCGACTGTGGATTCCACCCAAATTTGGCCGTAGTGAGCGCGAATGATGCGACGGCAGAGTGCAAGTCCAAGTCCGTAGCCGTCTTTTTCGGCGTCACGCTGCAAACGGAAGCTTTCTTCAAATATCTTTTCGCAATTTTCTTGAGGAATGCCAGGACCGGTATCTTTGACACTAACCTGAATCTTCTGAGTAGTTCGATGTAGGGCTGAAATGTAGAGTTCTCCTTTCTCAGGAGTGTATTTGATGGCGTTGTCTAACAGGTTAAATAAAAC
>JBCBJE010000853.1:0-2377 GCA_038523735.1 Cyanobacteria bacterium J06626_18
CTACACCATCCGGACTCACAATATTTAGATAAGTTGAAATTTTAGTTTTTTGCGTATATACTTTGCAAGGTTAGGCTTTTGTAGTGCAAGCTACAATGTCAAATCTGTTGTAGACCAAAGAGTAGGAGGTAGGCAGGTTGGCAAGAAGACGTAAGCGTAAGAGTCGTCGCCGCCTGGAGGGACGTCGCATCTTAGAGTGTGTACCTCAGTATAGTATTGAAAGTGGTGCTGAAAAGCCCGTAACTGCTGCCCGCAACTTCATCCATACTGAAAACATTGCACCGCCTGCATTGTTGCTAGTTAAGCGCAATGAGCACACCACAGACCGATACTTTTGGGCAGAGAAAGGTCTCTTTGGAGCTCAGTATGTGGAAGAAAACCATTTCTTGTTCCCGAGCTTAAGGGCTCTTCTAAACGAGGAAGAGGAAGAACTGGTAGGTTTGTCTCACTAGGGCACAGGCAAAGTTTTGAAGCGTCATTTGCTTGAATAACTGCTTCTTCAGAATTTTAGGTCTTGTGTAGATATCTAGACTAATGCTTGGAGGCAGGGTTTGTTACTCTGCCTCTATTCGCTTTAAAGCAGTTTGAGCTTCTAAGGCAAACAGTTCATCTCGGTGAGCAGAGACCAAGAGTTTGGAGGATGCTTCATCCTCGGACAAAGCATCCAGGGTTGATAATTCGTTTTCACCCGCATCAAGCTGGATGGTCACAGTTTCTGGGCGAGTTGCCCCTTTCCAGTAAAACCAGGGAGCAATGGGAGTTGCCAGCAGCAACCCATACGGTGCATAGCCCCAGTTGGGAAATGCGATCGTCAAAACTAAAGCTAGGCAAAAGAATCCAATTCCTGCCAGCAGGCCCAGAAAAACAGCCAGAAACACGCTGGCCTTCACCATTCCCTGCAGAGACATCCGTCCCAAATCGGGCTCAACTTGAGCGACTCGATAGGCTCTGGTGGTGAAGTGATTTTGAACCTTTTCCAGCAGCGCTACATCATCCAGGTCAGTAATATAAGTCGCTGTCTCAATCCGATCCTTCGTCGAAGCACGAATGAAAAAGCCAAGGCCGATAAACAATAAGAAGGTCAGCCCAAAGGCAGAGGGAAGTGCAAAATCAAACGTCATGCAGGCTCTCGATAGCAGGTTGTTGGGACATTGGTTTACTCCAACAGCAGCCTAGCAGGGTTGGGGGCGATCGATAAATAAGAAGAGGTTCTTGGTACTTCGTTTTTGGTTGATGGTTAAGGGTTGGTAGCTTTTGATCGGCAATGGGTGATGGGGGAGGGGTGATCGATCACATAACTCCCTCACTCCCCCTCCCTCTCACTCCCTCACTCCCTCCGCCGGATGCTGTTGTTGCCAATGCCGGGCGATATCGATGCGCCGACAGATCCAGACCTTGTCATGGCTTTGGACGTAGTCCAAAAATCTGGCTAGGGCTGCAGTTCGTCCGGGTCTGCCGGTAAGGCGACAGTGCAAACCGATACTCATCATTTTGGGAGCACTTTCGCCCTCGGCATAGAGGACGTCAAAAGCATCGCGCAGGTAGGCAAAAAACTGGTCCCCGGAGTTGAATCCTTGAACGGTGGCAAAGCGCATATCGTTGTTGTCTAGTGTGTAGGGAATCACCAAGTGCGGTCGGGCATAGTCATAAACCCAATAGGGCAGGTCGTCAGCGTAGCTATCGGCATCGTAAAGAAATCCGCCTTCTTCAACGACGAGGCGGCGGGTATTGGGGCTCAAGCGACCTTGATAGAACCCTAGGGGGCGATCGCCCGTAATCTGAGTCTGAATTGCGATCGCCTTCAGAATATGCTCCCGCTCGACCGCTGCGCCGACGTATTGGTAATCAATCCAGCGGTAACCGTGGCTGGCAATCTCCCAACCGGCTGCAGTCATGGCTTGAGCCGCAGCTGGATGCCGCTCTAGTGCCATCGCTACAGCGTAAACAGTGACCGGAATCTGCCGTTGCGTAAACAGGCGATGCAGTCGCCAGAACCCAGCCCGACTGCCATACTCGTACATCGATTCCATGTTGAGGTTGCGGACCCCAAGCAAAGGCGATGCCCCTACAACTTCTGACAAAAATGCTTCCGAGGCAGCATCCCCATGCAGGATACAGTTTTCACCACCTTCTTCATAATTGATGACAAACTGAAGCGCTAGCTGAGCCCCATCCGGCCAGTTGGGATGGGGTGGGGTGGGGCCATAGCCAATTAGATCACGCGGATAGTCAGACATTGGACCATCACTTGCCACAGCAATACATCAAGAAACAGCATATAGGCACGGTCTATGTACAGGACAAAAAGGGGAGTACCGCCTCAAATTCGGGAGTCTTCTCCGAACTGTTCAGGAGAATCGAGCGCAGATGGTCAAAG
>JBCBJE010000854.1:0-2370 GCA_038523735.1 Cyanobacteria bacterium J06626_18
ACTGGGCAACATCATGGGCGATGCTATGCGCATTGGCGGTACCGCAACCTACCCTGCCG
Source organism: Cyanobacteria bacterium J06626_18 (assembly GCA_038523735.1). Taxonomy (GTDB): domain Bacteria; phylum Cyanobacteriota; class Cyanobacteriia; order Phormidesmidales; family Phormidesmidaceae; genus SIO1E4. The sequence goes on from JBCBJE010000854.1 coordinate 60, forward strand.
ATGCGCTGAATCTTGCTTTGGAGCAACGCGCCGCTTCGGTTGAAACTGCGGTGGATACCACAGCAGGCTCCGCCAGTTTCAGCGCTCTGGCTGAAGACCTCGACGATGTGTTTGGCCTCTTTGCAGATGTGACTCGTAATCCGTCGTTTGCGCCTGACAAGCTGGAATTCCTCAAAAACCAGTATCGCGGTTCCATCGATCGCCGTAACGATGACCCCGATGATATTGCCTCCCGTGAGTTCCGCAAGGCCATCTACGGTGAGGACAGTCCCTACGCCCGCATAATCGAGTACAGCACGCTGGATAATATCTCCCGCGAAGATATTTTGGCTTTCTATGAGGCATCGGTGCGTCCGGACCAAACCATTCTGGCGATCGCGGGCGACTTTGACCCCACCCGCATGAAGGCGTTGGTTGAAACGAATTTTGGCGATTGGCAGGCGTCGGGTGCAGCGCTTCCCGTAGCGGATGCCTCTGGAACCACCCAGGCCCAGTCGGGTGTCTTCTTTGTGGATCAGCCCCAGCTTTCCCAGAGCTACATCCAGATTGGTCATATCGGTGGCCAGCGCGACTCACCAGACTACGCCGCTCTGACGGTGCTGAATGAGGTGCTGAACGGCTTTAGTGGTCGCCTGTTCAACGAGGTGCGATCGCGCCAAGGCTTAGCCTATGTGGTGTATGCCTTCTGGGCTGCTCGCTATGACTATCCGGGCATGTTTATTGGGGGGGGGCAGACGCGATCGGACGCTACCGTTCCCTTCATCCAAACGGTTCAAAAAGAGATTGACGCGATTCGTCAGACGCCTGTCTCGGAAGCAGAATTGGCCCGTGCCAAAGATTCGGTGCTAAACAGCTTTGTTTTCAATTTCCAAAGCCCCGAGCAGACTCTCTCTCGCCTCGTCCGTTACGAGTACTATGGCTATCCTCAGGATTTCATCTTCCAGTATCGTCAAGCCGTCACGGACACAACGGTAGAAGATGTTCTTGCCGCTGCTCAAGAACACCTGAAGCCTGAGGATCTGGTCATGCTGATCGTTGGCAATTCCGCTGAAATCACGCCCCCACTCACGACCCTAACCCCTGATCAGCAGGTCACCCAAATCGATATCTCTATTCCCCAACCCGAGGTTTAAAGGCGTGGTGGTGGGCTGTATGTTGGGTATTATTTTTTCGATATTTGGATCTTATCCCGTATTCAATGCCCACCTTGTTCAAGCGTGGTGGGCAAATTGAGAGTCTGTTTTTTTGATAGGAGTGACTGGTAAGGTTCTTGTCCGCCCTACCGCGCTACTTAAATCTTTACAGAGCTGCTGTTGATTTATTGAAGAACTTGTCCACACTAGGAGGCAAATTTGGGCGGGGAGCTGAGCGATGACTGTGTTGTTCAATACAAATCAGATTCTGCGACCAGGGATGACGGTACGGATCCTATATCCTATATACGCTCTGGGAGAAACTGGAGAGATTCTGAGCCGCGAGGTCATCGCTGAAGAGGGGCCGTCGGATTATTGGCTGGTGAAAGTTTTTGGCGAACGTATGGTGCTAGCACTGTCCCCCAGCGAGTTTCAGGTGATCGCAGCAGGATAGTGTAAGCAACCGCAAAGGCGCTATTGCCTAAGCTTTCAAGAAGCTGTTGCTGCACTTGCATTTTGAACGGGCCTGACGGGATTCGAACCCGCAACTTCCGCCGTGACAGGGCGGTGCTCTAACCAATTGAACTACAGGCCCTTAAGGGCGATCTCCATAATGGCGTCCTGAGATGCTTTTGTCAAACATTTTCTGAGGATTTTCGGAGCTGGTTAGGGATCGGTTGAGAGCAGGAGATTTTGGTGAAGGAAAGGGGGCAGGAGTCACGAGTCAGGAGCCAGTTTCCTGTTGATTTCTGGATCCTGGCTACTGGTTCTCTAGTCAAATCCCCCGGTTTGGGATAGTGCCTAACCCCTTATGCCGAAGCTGTGAGATACGAAGGCGCAGCTGTTTGCCAGTAGGGCTTCGCAAACTCCGCCAGCCAGCGCTTAACGTAGTAGGTCGCGCGGCAGTCATCCTCGTTATAGCGCAAGATAGCGTCCAGGTAGGTGCGATCGCCGGTTGTCAACCATTCGTTGTACCAGCAGATGGATTGCGCGCCGTTCGCTTCGCTATCGCGCCATTCAAACCCAATCCAGCGGGCAATGTGCTTGAGCGCATAGCTTTCGATGGGTAGGGTCACCGCATCGACAATGCGTTTGTGAATATCGACAAAGCGGCTGAGCAGTTCATCAATATCGATAATGGTTCCATACTGCTCGGCTAAACGTCTGACAGTTTGGGC
>JBCBJE010000855.1:0-2367 GCA_038523735.1 Cyanobacteria bacterium J06626_18
GCTCCATGGTCAAGACAATATGATTTAGAGTATGGAGCCATGTTCTTAGCCTCGACAGAAGAAATGTTAGATGTCAAAAATGACGAACATCTTAGAATGTTAGGTGAAATCGTGGAAAAAATTGAATTAAGAAAGATCCAAGACCAATATCGCTTATGAGTAAACAAGGTTTGCTGGACTAACGCTATTCCTCAGGAGCTGCCAAATTCAGTAGCTTGGCCTGAACTGATTCCAAAACAAAATCTCGCATGTATGTACTGGCATTAAGGATTTCTACACCGATTAGCTCTCCATCAGCATTTAACTCCGTCGTAACGTTTGGGTTGATTGCAACGCTGTTTGCTTCTTGCTCTTCAGAAATCAACAGGTGAAGGATATCTTCTTCTTTGAAATAGTTTATTTGGAGAGGTGTTTGGTTAGTGTCAGACATTGACGATAAAGCGAAGATAGGATGTCCAGACAATCGCGTACATCTTCCATCAGTCGTTGTCATGGCCTTGCCAGCGATTTAGGGGAACGCAGTCTAAATCGACTTGGTCGAGGGCGCGGGCGACGACGAAGTCGACTAGATCTAGGACAGTTTGGGGCTGATGATACCAGGCGGGAATAGCTGGGACGATATGGGCACCAGCTTCTGAAAGGGTAACGAGATTGCGGAGGTGGATGAGGCTGAGGGGGGTTTCGCGGGGGACGAGGACAAGAGGTTTGCGTTCTTTGAGCTGAACATCGGCAGCGCGTTCTAGCAAGTCGGAGCTAAGTCCAGCTGCAAGTTTGCCGATGGTGCTCATGCTGCAGGGCAGGATCACCATTCCCAGCGTTCGGTAAGAGCCGCTGGCAATATTGGCCCCGACATCGCTCCACGGATGGCAGCGTAGTTGGCCACTGACGGGGACATCGGCTTGTTTGCGCCAGAAGTCGGCTTGAGCCTGAATCTCGGCAGGCATTTGGATACCCTGCTCGGCTTTCCAAACCTGATAGGTTGCTTTAGAGGCGACGAGTTCTACAGGAATATCAGCCTCTAGCAAATACTTAACTGCCCGAACAGCATAAATTAGCCCTGAAGCACCCGTAATACCCAAGGTGAGGGGTAATGATTTTGATGTCGTGTTCATGTTAAGCGCGGTGATGAGTAGCGCAATTATTCCGATTCATCGCTTATGTCATCTTGAACCCCGTTTATGTCGTCTAGGGTGTAATCTTCGTCTTCGTGCACAGCATCACCGTTGGGTTCAATATCGTCGTCGCTGGCTTCACTACCGCCGCCTACCGCAACCAGATCAATTTGCTGGCGATAGTAATCAACGCTCTTGACTTGCACTTCTACCCGATCGCCCAACCGGAATTGGCGACGGTTTTTGCGTCCAACCAGCTTTTGCTGGCGCGATCGATATTCGTACCAGTCATCCTTGAGGGAACTAACGTGTACCAGCCCTTCAACCAGGAGTTCTTCAATCTCGACAAAGAAGCCGTATGATTGAACGCCTGTGATGAGACCGTGGAACACAGAACCGGTATGGTCTCGCATGAACTCAGCTTTCTTGAGCCCTTCTAAATCGGCTTCAGCATCTTGGGAAAGCTGTTCGCGTTCACTCAGCGGTCCGGTGACGCGGTTGATGTAGTCCTCTAGTTCGTGGTTGAGGTCGGGCGGCAGTACGTTCCAGTTAATGGCATCGTGGCTGCTGCTATGCCGCAGATTGACACGTTCCTTTGAGCGCGTAGAGCGGCGATCGCGTCCCTGGTCGAACACCGCATGAAGAATTCGATGCACCATCAGATCAGGATACCGGCGTGTTGGCGAAGAAAAGTGAGTATAGCCATCGGTCAGCGCCAGCCCAAAATGCACATCAGGATGAACGCCATAGAAAGCAGGCTTGAAGGTAGACAGTAGCAGGTAGGTAAGAATCTTCTCAGACTGCGACTCGGCGAAGTGCTTTGTAAACCGCTGGTAGTCAATTGGATGAATCGCATCTTCTTCCGACAGCTCTAGCTGGATGCCCATGTTCTCAGCCAGCTTCATCAGTTCCTGTACATCCGAGCCATTGGGTGTGCGATGCAAGCGGTAAATAGCTGGAACCTCTAATGCTTTGAGGTGAGAGGCCACCAGTTGATTGGCCAACAGCATGAACTCGGTCACCATCATCCGCGTCGGGACTGAGGAAGACACCACAATCACACCCAGCAGCCCTTCATCGTCGTACTGGAACTTAGGCGAAGCATAGGTAGAAAGAGGCTCCTTCGCATCTGCCGGGAATTCGTGATCCGGTAGATTAAGTTCGAAAGACCCTCGCGACATCCGCTGCTGACGCACAGCCTGACTCAACTCAGAGAGCTGATCCACAAGGTCGAAAACCGGCTCCAGCTTTTTCA
>JBCBJE010000856.1:0-2350 GCA_038523735.1 Cyanobacteria bacterium J06626_18
CTAGAACAAATGCTCAAAGCTATATGGGAGGCTTCGATCGGTTCTACGTATAGCTGTCGCGATCGCAGTTTGTAGCTGTCGTCTAATAAGAAAACAATCGATTAACCTTTGGTAATTACGACCTCGAGATCGATTTATTAACTCCTGATAATCCTCGCAAAACGGGGACGCCCACACCACCTGTGAGCAACCCCAACGTCACAAATCCACCTACCCTCTCTTTGGGGGCTAATCCTAGTACTAGTGATAGCGAGGGAAATACTACCCCTGGGGTAGTGGAGTTTGTCGAAGAGGGTGGCGTTTCTGCGGTTAACTTTACGATTCGAGCGGAGGGAGACATTCCTGAAGAGGGCATTGAACTTGTTCTCAACAGCAATGTAAATCTGATTGACTATGTTTCGCTGATTGGTCAGGACAGTCTTCCTAGCACCGTTGGCGGACAGTCACTAGGGGCTTTTTATAACGGGGACGGCATTCCCACGGGGATTCGACTCCTCATCGAAGAGCCAACAATGATAGTCACCTTTGAAGCTGCCAATTGAACCGATGATTTCCCCATAGAATTTCTTGGGATGGAACCTTTTCTAGATGTATACGAGCCTCTAGAAACCGATGGAGCCGAGGATGTTACCTTCTTTTTACAACCGGGGGAAGGCTATGAAATTGCTCCCGATGCTGGGACAACAGAAGTGACTTACTACGATTCGGTAGCAGATGTCCCTGTCTCTACGGGGGGTGGAGACACAGTCCCCGAAGTCGGCGTGACCATCAGTGAGTCAACACTCATTGAGTCGGAAGGAACTGAAACTACGCTGACCTTCACCCTATCCGAACCGCCACCATCAGAAGGTGTGACGGTGCTTCTTGACAGTGATGATGACACTCTTATTGGTAGTCCCCTCAGTCAGTTCGATGTTCTCAATGCTGAGATTACTGGCGGTGATTTTCCGGTTCCCAATGCCGATACCTCTGGATTTTTCTTCAATATCACCGAACAAACAGCCATCATTACCCTTTCAGTCTTTGATGAGCTTTCGGTTGATACAGGTCTGCCTTCAGACACTTTTCAAGAAGGCATCCTCGATCTCACCTTTGCCCTTGAGTCCCAGCCCAGTTACGCTATCGATCCAGACGCGAGTGGAATCAACCTTTCGATTTTGGATAATACCGACTCCCAGATTCTGGTTACTTCCACCGCTGCTACCGTCGATGATGAAGAAAGCACGACCTTAATTGAGTCAGAAAGTACCGTTGGTATTATTAATCTAAACCTGGGTGCGGCACCGTCAGCAGAAGGCTTAACCGTTAGCGTCAGCACCGATTCTCTAGCTGATTTTGACCAGGAGGCGATTGAAGTAGCAGGTGGCACATGCTGCCGTGCGGGACAACGGACTTGATATCACCCTTACCGAACGGCAAGCATCTGTAAGCTTGCCCATTCTCGACGATGGCATAGATGAGGGAAGCGAAACAGCAACCTTTACCATAGAACCAAGCGACAGCTACGAAACCGTTTCGGTATTTAGCGAGGTGAGCTTTTTACTAGGGGATACGCCAGGACAGGCTAGCACCCCAGAAGAGATTGAGGGCAACAGTACTTTATCCGAGGCAAATGCACTAGGTTTGAGTGCGAATGACTCTGTGGCATCTATTAGCGGGAGTTTGTCTAATTCCGGACCAGGATTTTCTGGCAGCTTTTTTGGCTATGTCGAAGATGTAGATCTCTATTCGTTCACTTTGGAAGCGGAGCAAACCGTTACTTTAGATATTGATGCGCTTGAGGATTCTTCTGATGTTCTCTTTTACCCAGACGCTGCAAAATGACATGAACTTCGGCACCCAAATGACAGGGTGCCTCGGCAGGTGAATGCCCCCCCACTTCGGCACCCAAATGACAGGTGCTTCGGCACCCGAATGACAGGTGCTTCGGCAGGGTCTATTCAAAGCGAACCAGCGAGGTCTGTCTCGACTAAACTGCCTGGGATTTGCCCAGCAGTGGAGTGCGAGATTCATGCCCCGACATCGCCAAGGACGACAATTGCCAATGGAGAAATTTCGCGAGATCTTAAGGTTGCACGAACTGGGCTATAGCCAATGCAAGATCGCCCGAAGCTGCGCCGTCGCGCGTTCAACCGTGCAGGACTATGTGCGTCGTGCAGTCGGCCAAGGACTGAGCTACGAGCGTTTGCGTGAGCTGAGTGACCATGACGCAAAAGCGTTACTGGGAAAAGGCCAGCGTCCATCTCAACCCCCTCCTGCCAAGATTGATTTTGGGTAGTCCTTAAGTGGTAAGGATAAAACACCTGACTTCCAACTAATAGGCGATGTAGCCCTGGGCCAAGCTGGTGTA
>JBCBJE010000857.1:0-2344 GCA_038523735.1 Cyanobacteria bacterium J06626_18
GAGCAGTTTGAACTGAATCATCAGGACGGCAGCTCCTACGGCTATTCCCGTGTGATTCGGTATACCTACGACAATCCCATCTACATTGACCTGATGCGGGCAGCCTATCCCCTCTGGTTTGCCTTGCAGGAGGAAGCGGGTGAGCAACTGTATGTCAAGACGGGTGGATTGGATTTTGGCTTTCCGGAAACCGATACGTTCCAAGCGCTGAAAAGCAGTATGGATACCGCCGGTCTCGACTATGAACAGCTTACCAAAGCTGAGATTGGCGATCGCTACCCTCAATTCACCCTCGAAGAGGGCATGGCGGGTTTGTTTCATCCTGACTCTGGTCTGCTGCGAACCTCTCGCTGTGTGTTGGCCCACGTCAGACTTGCCCAAAATCGGGGCGCGACGGTGATGGATCAGACACCTGTTCTCAAGGTGACCCCTGTCAGTGATGGGGTTGAAGTACAAACTGCCACTGAGACATTTAGCTGCGATCGCATCGTCCTCACCGTTGGCAGTTGGGCTAAGGGACTCTTAGCCCAACAAGGCATGGACCTGCCGCTCGAAATCATGCCCTGCCAGCTCGGATTCTACGAACCCAGCCATCCTGCCAACTTTGAACCAGGCACATTTCCCGTCTTCTTCGCCCATATGAATGGCAACTACGGCGAAATGCCCTACGGCATTCCCCACGAAGATCCCAGCATCGGCGTCAAAATCACCACGTTTTACGGTTGGGACACCGTCGAAACACCCGGCGAAGTGGACTACACTCCCAGCGAAGCCTGGACCGAACGCATCCACGCTTTCGCTCAACAATACATTCCCGCTGCTGCGGGTCCTCTGCTCGCCACCCGCCGCTGCCTCTATACCGTGACCCCAGATAAGCACTTCATCATCGACCAGCATCCTAACTATCCCCAGGTCATCATCGGGGCTGGCTTCTCGGGTCATGGCTTCAAGTTCACCACGCTAAGCGGCAAAATGCTGGCCGATATCGCAATCAATGGCAGCACGCCTCATGACACAAGTTTGTTTAAGGTAGGGCGATTGCAGCCGGTGGCGGTTTAGATAATTGTTGTTGGTTATTCGTTGATGATGGGTGGTTGATGGTGAGTGGAACCGCCGTCGAAGGCTCAAGAACGATAAGCAGATGAGGCTGGCAGCGAAAAAGGCGTAGGGGAGTGATAGGGTAGCGACGTATAAGTAAACCTATCCAGATTTAGAGACGACTAGAACCACATCTTGCGTCCACAAATGAAACCCACACAAAGATCTGTTCTCTCCCCCCATCGCCCTCTCCCCCCATCGCCGCTTCCTCCCGACTCTTCACTTCTCCAGTCTTCAAAAGTCTCACCGCATTTTTCCGATAGGATAGCTGGAGTAAAGCGCGAGTATGACCTCATTTTTTATGGTTCCGAGTGAGCCAGGCGCTGCCAAGCAGCCGCTGCACATCGTTATTTCCGAGCAGCTGAAAGCACAGATTGAATCGGGTGAGTATGAGCCGGGAGAGCGTTTGCCCAGCGAGTTTGACTTAGGTAAGCGGTTTGGGGTGAGTCGGACGACGATTCGGCGGGCGATCGCGAACCTAATTCAGCAAGGGTTAGTCACAACGCAGCAGGGCAAAGGCATTTTTGTCAGCGATGGCCACAAGATCAGCTTCTCCATGTCTAATCCACTGATGCATTTTGATGCAGCCCTCAAAGAGCAGGGATACACAGGACACGTTCACTCACTCCGGTTTCAGCGCATGGAGGCTCCTACAGAGGTAGCACGTCATCTGCAGCTTCCCAAGGAGGATGCTCAGATCTACTGGCAAGAAAAGATTATTTATGCCGATGAATCTCCCATTGCCCTGGATACAACATATTTTCCTGAAGCGATCGGGCGTTCTTTGAGTGAACAGCTACCGCGAGGTTTTACTTACAGCGTCTTGACGCAGAATGGGATTGTGCTCAATGCTGCTGAGGTCCGTCTAGAGAGTACACCTGCCACCTATGAATTGAGCGAATATCTAGCTGTCCCATTGGGAATGCCGCTGTTGGTTTCTAGCTATGTAGTCTATTACGGCCAACATGAGCCTGCAGCCTGTGGACAAACCCTATCGCGCTCTGACTGGACCTGCTACACGTCTCAGATCGCGGTCAACGAGCCCTATTAGGCTTGGCAGGACGAATGACACCGCCTACGAAAATTGTGATCATCTGCTCGTGTCGTTTTACTGAAATTACTGCAACAAAAACTGAGGCTTTATCGGTTCAAAGGTATGTCGCTAAACCCAATTGGGCTCGTTGACCGCGATCTGAGACGTGTAGCAGGTCCAGTCAGAGCGCGATAGGGTTTGTCCACAGGCTGC
>JBCBJE010000858.1:0-2338 GCA_038523735.1 Cyanobacteria bacterium J06626_18
CATCGAATACAGAAGATAGGAGGTTGTTCGGTACTGCAGACTGGGGGAATATTCATCAATGCACTGTACGTGGCGCGATCGCAAGCTCCTGATCTTACTGGCAACAGGCTCCCTGATTGTGATGACCGGAGCCGTCATTGCTCCCATCCTGCCCAAAATGACCGAACAGTTGGGACTTGATCCCGCGATCGCAGGGTATTTAGTCAGCGCCCACTACCTGACGGTTGCTCTCTTCAGCCCTATCTTAGGACTTCTAGCTGATCGCACGGGTGCCCCACGGGTGCTCATCGTATCGCTCCTGCTCTACGCCGTTTTCGGAGCAATGGGTGGTCTCCTCAATGACTTTGCCCTCATCCTGGTTACACGGGCACTGGTGGGGGCTGCCAGTGGGGGCATCGCCGCCGCCAGTCTTGGCATGCTAGTGCAACGATATGAGTCAGAAACTGCCCGTTCCCAAGCGATCGCCTACGTTGCCACCGTACTGACCCTGGCCAACATCGTCTACCCGATCCTCGCTGGTTTGATTGGTAGCTGGAACTGGCGCTGGGTTTTTGGTCTGTATGGTTTGGCGGTGCCGTTGGCGCTATTGGTGGGGGTGAATTGGGGAGGGATAGGAAACAGGGGATCCGTGGGGATAGATTCAGCTGATCACGACCGGGGAATCCCATCACCATCACTTAAAACCCGCCCTGAATATCGGGGTTCGAGGGATTCGGAGAAACTGGTGCAGGTGATTGGCAATTTGCACATGCTGCAACTGTATGCGACCCAATGCCTGTGTGCCGCGATCGCCCATGCCACAATCATCTATCTCCCGCTGTACCTGGAAGCGACGTTTAGCACAGGCACAGTTTTAATTGGGGCAGTATTGGCCTGTCAGGGACTAGGGGCAGCGGCGATCGCAGCCTTTGGTGTACGTCAGCTAGGCCAGCAATTGGGCCTGGATAGAGCAGCCTCTGCAGGACTCGGCATTATGGCGGTATCGCTGACGGTTGTCCCCCAAATTCCGCTATTGCCACTATTGTTTCCCACCGCGATTCTGTTCGGTATTGGCCTCGGCATTGTGGTGCCTAGCCTCTATAACCTGATGTCCAACCTAGCTCCTTCCAACCTGCAAGCTACCGTACTTGCGATCGGCGTGGGTACGGGCTTTTTGGGGCAGTTCATCGCTCCCACCCTGTTTGGATTTATCGTGAACTTGCAGGGAATCGCTATGGTGTTCTATGGAGCTGCCGTGCTAGCACTAATTCTAGGTTTAGGGGCGATGGTGATGGGACGACGGAGTGGAGGGTAGCGGGTAGCGGGTAATATCTTGACTTGTTACTACGCTCCACCCTTTCCCCCCTAACCCTTTTACCTGCCACCCTTCCCCCTTCCACTCCCCTAGTTCTCAAAAACTCATCCACCCTTCCCGCTGCCGTGTTAGGATTCTGTCCAGTAAAGGCTTTGAGAGTACGTTAAGTGCAAGCTTGACCTATGCAAGAGCGATTTGTCAGAGCATTCGTTTTATTTCTCATCTTGACTCCGGCTTTCGGAATTCTGGAGCGACTGTGGCCGAGTATTCCCAAGCAACCCAAGTGGCGTCGAGGTGTTTGGTTAGATACAGTTTATTGGTTCGTCACCCCTGCATTTAGTCAAATTCTGAGCATTCTCTGCATTGGTGCTCTGATGTTGCCGTTTTACATTGTGCTGGGGCGATCGCTGGCCTTCGATGATGTCTTGACTGGATACGGACCTATTGCTGAGTTACCTCTCTGGCAGCAGGGGGCGATCGCCGTCGTCATCGGCGATTTTGTGGGCTACTGGACCCATCGATGGCATCACACCCGGATGCTTTGGGACTACCACGCGGTCCATCACAGTTCGGAAACAATGGACTGGCTATCGGCAGTTCGCCTCCATCCTGTCAATGATGTGGTGACTCATGTAGCCCAAGCGACTCCCCTGCTACTGTTGGGATTCTCTCCCCTAGCTGTAGAAGCCTACGTACCGATTCTTTCGATACATGTCGCGATGATTCATGCCAACTTATCTTGGAATTTTGGCCCTTTCCGATATTTCCTCTCTAGTCCAGCTTTTCATCGCTGGCATCACACGATGGATGAAGATGGGCAAGGGCGAAATTTTGCAGGTATGTTTCCAATTTATGATCTCTTGTTTGGCACCTACTATCTGCCTAAACGACAACCTGGCAACTTTGGGATTGAAGGCGAGACGATGACAGAAGACTTCATGGGCCAAATGCTCTATCCCTTCCGCAACTGGCGATTTTTGAAGCGATTTAAGAAGTTAAAGGTTCAGCGTAATCGTTGAGCGTAATTGTTGATGATCGATAATG
>JBCBJE010000859.1:0-2265 GCA_038523735.1 Cyanobacteria bacterium J06626_18
AAAAAGATTGCCGATACGGGGCTCGAAACCGACTGTCCCTTTGAGGAAGCTCGCAAGTTGGGAATGACCTTCACGCCAGAAACAGCCCGCCTATTTAGCAAGGAAGCTTTAAGCACTTATCTCGTAACGCTATACGAATACTTACAAGTCCTGGAGAATCGGCTGTTTTCCTCAGGGTTGCATGTTCTCGGTACTGTTCCCGATGAAGCCCAGCAGCACAGCTATCTGGAAGCCTATTTTGGTGAGATCTTGAAACCAGCCGTAATCGAAGATTTAATTCACCTGGATGCAACGAGCCACGATCGCACCCAATGGGAAGCGATCGCCGACAATCTCCTCTTGCATCACTATCGCAAGAATGCCGACGCCGAGCTACGCACCACCGCTAGGCAGAAGATTTTGGAAGGGCTAGAAATCGGCGATCGCCTCTCCCAAACCTCCGATGAACTCACCAACCTCCTGAGGGGACTCAACGGCGAATACATTCCCCCGGCTCCCGGCGGTGACCTACTGCGCGATGGTCCCGGCGTTTTGCCCACAGGTCGCAATATTCATGCCCTCGACCCCTATCGAATGCCTTCCCCTGCCGCCTACGAAAGGGGCCGCCTCATTGCCCGCAAACTTCTAGCCCAGCACGTCGAAGAACACGGCATCTATCCGGAAACGATCGCCGTCATGCTGTGGGGCTTAGACACCATTAAAACTAAAGGCGAATCCATTGGGACGCTACTGGAACTAGTCGGCGCTGCACCCATTAAGGAAGGTACTGGACGCATTGTTCGCTATGACCTGATTCCTTTGAAAGACCTAGACCACCCCCGCATCGACGTCCTGGGCAACCTATCCGGCATCTTCCGCGATAGCTTTGTGAACATCTTGGAATTATTGGATGACCTGTTCCGTCGCGCTGCCGAAACCGATGAACCCGAAGATCAAAACTTCATCCGCAAACACAGTTTGGCGCTGCAAGCTCAGGGGGTCGAGAATGCTACTGCTCGTCTGTTTTCTAATCCGGCTGGCGATTACGGATCTCTAGTGAACGATCGCGTCGTCGATAGCAACTGGGAATCTAGCGAGGAATTGGGAAACACCTGGCGCGATCGCAATGCCTTCAGCTATGGTCGCAAGGACAAAGGCCAAGCCCGCCCCGAAATCCTGGATTCCTTGTTAAACAGTACCGGACGCATTGTTCAGCAAATCGACTCGGTTGAATATGGCTTAACCGACATCCAAGAATACTACGCCAACACAGGAGCCCTTAAGCAGGCAGCTGAGCAGAGCCAAGGGCGTCGAGTCACCGCCAGTTTTGTCGAAAGTTTCTCGCAAGACATGACCCCGCGTAAGCTGGAAGACCTGTTGCGGATGGAGTATCGCACCAAGCTGCTGAATCCCAAATGGGCCGAGGCCATGGCAGCTCAGGGCTCCGGCGGTGCCTACGAAATTTCTCAGCGGATGACCGCAATGATTGGCTGGGCAGGCACAACACATTTCAAAGATGATTGGGTCTATGAGCAAGCAGCAGAGACCTACGCCTTCGACCCTCAAATGGCGGAACAGCTGCGCCAGGCTAACCCCGAAGCATTCCGCAACATTGTTGGGCGCATGCTGGAAGCCCACGGGCGCGGTTACTGGTCGCCCGAAGATGAAACGCTTGAAAAACTGCAGGCTTTATACGACAAAGCCGATGAAGCCCTAGAGGGCGTTACGGTTTAGCGCTGATTCTGATTTCCCATTAAAGTTGTCCGCTAGAATGGGATGACTCCCAGGGTTGGCCGAGCGGATTAGGCAGCGAACTCATAATTCGCCTTAGGCAGGTTCGATTCCTGCACCCTGGATTGTTGGGAAAAAAGCAAGGCAGAAGGGCAAAAGGTAAAACCCATACCTTCTGTAGGGAATTCTATTCCACGTCTCTACAAAGAGTGACGACAGCTATGCAGCAGCTCGGGGTATTTGGGATAATGACATAGATTCATAGCGCATCACATTTATACAACCGCATGCTGTCCTTTCTAAATCGCTTCTTTAACCGCCACCCTGAAAACGTGCGCGCCAACGTTGAAATCTACACTTGGCAGACCTGCCCTTACTGCATCCGCGCCAAAATGCTGCTGCGCTGGAAAGGCGTCAACTTCACGGAGTACAAAATCGATGGCGACGGTGCTGCCCGCATTCGCATGGCAGAACGTGCCAGTGGCCGTAAGTCAGTGCCGCAGATTTTTATCAACAACCAACACATTGGTGGGTGCGATGATCTCTATGCACTTG
>JBCBJE010000860.1:0-2256 GCA_038523735.1 Cyanobacteria bacterium J06626_18
CTCCAACCGAGTCAGCGAGCTTGCTCCAAGAAAGTAAAACGGCTGCTGAGCCATTTTCAGAAAACCGGTCGGCCACGATGGACTCTTTGCCGGAAGGTAGTATGGCTGCAATGGAACATTTTTCCGAGGGAAACCCTTCAATTGAAGCTCTGCCGGGTGACGAAGCGTCCTCGCGAACCCTCTAGTATCCCACGATTAGCCAAGGCGACCGCTTAGAAAGCGTATCTAGAGAGCCAGACGTTTTGCAGGGAATGGTTTGTCCTGCTCTTCGCCATAACTGTGTCAGACTGATGTACAGAGCTGCTTAAGCTGTGCAATGTCGGCATAGCAGCTGGCTCGGGTGCTCACTTCAACGTTATGGTTACGTCTGCTTATCGTTTACTTGTGCTCTCAACCCCAGTTGGCCCCTTGGGTTCTGGTCTGGGAGGGGGCGTTGAATTGTTCGTCAAAAACGCGACTCAGGGACTCCAGAAACGGGGGCATCACCTTACGGTCGTTGCCCCTGAAGGGTCGGTACTCAAAACCTGCGATCGCCTGATCCAAATTCCAGGCAATCCTCCACCGACCGCACATACGAGCCAGCGCCAGACAGCGATCATTCAGCCAGAACCCTCGACCTTATCAGCCATGTGGGCCTATGCTCGGCAGGTCCAGAAGGATTACGACCTCATTTTGCATTTCTCCTATGATTGGCTACCTTTTTACCTGACTCCTTTTTTCCAAACGCCAATCGCCCATTTTGTCAGCATGGGCTCGCTCACGGATGCGATGGATGTTGTCATTAGCGACGTCGCGCAGACATTTCCAGGAACCGTGGGCATGTTCACAAGGATTCAAGCTGAAACATTTCCCCATCCAGACCGCTATCGTCTCCTTGGTAGCGCCATTGACATCAGCCTATATAACTATTGTGAAAATCCTGGTTCTGCACTCGCTTGGATGGGGCGTATCTCCCCCGAAAAGGGACTGGAAGATGCGATCGCGGCTGTCCAGAAAACCCAAATCCCCCTAAAAATCTTAGGCAAGCTCGAAAACCCAGACTATTGGGAGCACCTGCAAAAAACCTTTCCAGACGCTCCAGTGGAGTATCTCGGATTCCTCTCAACGCAGGACTTACAAGCTGCGATTCGCACCTGCCGAGCATTAGTCATGACTCCCAAGTGGGTGGAAGCCTTTGGTCTTGTCGCGATCGAAGCACTGGCCTGTGGGGTACCTGTAATCGCCTACCATCGCGGCGGTCCCTCAGAAATCATCCAACCTGGCAAAACCGGCTGGCTCGTTAAACCTGACAGTGTAGACGGCCTCATACAAGCCATCGAGCGCATCAACGAGCTAGATCGCCTCGCCTGTCGCCAACAAGCCGAAACCGAATTCTCCCTCGATGCCATGACCATGCGCTACGAACAATGGTTCAGCAGTATTCTTTAGTTCTGTGAATTCTGTTCCCTGTTCCCTAACTTGACGAAGACACCGAAGCAGAAGACCGTCGTTGATTCAGCTGATGCTCGATGCGCTGGAAATCGCGGCTGACCTCGCGCCAGAGAGATTTATTGTGGGGATCGATACGTAAGGCTTTTTTCAAGGCCCGACGAGCCTTTTCATAGTGTCCGTAGCGAATAAGATAGCGGGCCCAGCGCTGATAGGCAATCGCCTGCCACTGACGGACTTCAGAATCTCGCGTTAGGCGCTGAGCTAATCCATCTACCAACGCGATCGCCCGCGGAAAGCGCTGCGTTTGGAAGAGCATCTGAAGCTGATCAAAGCCGCGTTGCTTCAAAGCCTGCTCCTCTTCGGAAAGGTTGGGATTCAATTCAACAGCTACTTTGGGAGGCTGGGATCGCTTAACTGTCACTTTGGGACGAGCAGTTTGAGGTGCCTCGGGCGATTGAGCCGAAGTCACCTCTGTTCGAACTGCCGCACTGACTGAGGTTCGAGTTGGCAAGACATCTACCAATACTTGGTATGCCTGCGTAACTTGAATAAACTTCTCTTCGGCATCGCGATCGCCAGGATTCACATCAGGGTGATACCGCCTTGCCAAACGCCGATAAGAAGCCTTGACTTCTTCAAACGTTGCATTGGGACGCAAACCCAAGACTCGAAATTCATCGACTAGCTGCCTTTGCACCGCCTCGTCTTCCTCCAATCGCTCGCGCTATGTTCTCGCTGTCGCTTCTATCGCGAAGCTTAACTGCGAACTGAGACTGCTCCAAGAATAATGGACAAGTTTATCTTTTTCTCTCAAAAGTGGCACAC
>JBCBJE010000861.1:0-2245 GCA_038523735.1 Cyanobacteria bacterium J06626_18
CCCTGATATAAATCATTGACGCAGACAATTAAAAGAGTGGTTATCTCTGTGCGGAATTGCTGCGTTGTGTACTGTATTTTACTCGCTATGCGATCGCAGGTTCAATCCCTAAAGCGGCGACTTTTTCCCAGTCCAACCCTTGTCTTTCAATGGTGGGATAGTCTGAGTCCGTCAAATTCACAATCGTCGAGAGGCCGTACCCCATCTCCGTATTACTATCGATGATGAGATCGATTTGTGGCCCCACGTAATCGAACAGCTCGGCTTTCGAAACAGGGCTGATGGAGTCATCCATCAACGAAAGGGCAGAAGTTGAGATGATGGGGTTTCCCAAGGCTTCAATCAGCGCGTGACAAATGGGGTGTTTGGGCACCCGGATACCGGTCGTCCGCCGTTTAGGGCTCATCACAAGGCGCGGGACTAACTTGGTTGCGGGTAGAAGAAATGTATAAGGGCCAGGAATAAGACGACGAATCGTGCGATAGGCAGGATCGCTGACCCAGGCATACTCAGCAATATTGGAAAGCGATGAACACATAAAGGTTAAAGGTTTTTCGTTCGCCATCTGCTTGAGCTGTCGAACACGCTGCACAGCTGATTTAACCGTCAAGTCACATCCGATGGCGTAAACCGTATCGGTGGGGTAGAGCATCACAGCTCCCCGTTTCAGAACATCCTTAATAGCTTCAACTTCGCGGCGTTGAGGATTATCTGGATGCACTTTATAAAAGGTTGGCATGAGCGAGCTTCCTACTTCTAGAAGTTTGTTAAACCAAATTTTGGGGCTGAGAGCGGCGCCGGTGAAGGCTGCAAGGTGGGATGGATACTAGCAAGCTTCTGGATTCCCGCTGGCCTAACGGCTTATCCGAAATCTGGGTTTGAAGGGGGCTAGGTTTAGAAGCCTTTGGCGAAAGTGTTCTCATTATGGAAGATGGTGACAAGGGAGACAGGAACTTTGTATGAGAACTTTAGCCTTTCTCGACTGTCCTACGGGTATTTCGGGTGACATGTGTTTGGGGACGGTCGTCAGTGCCGGGGTGCCGTTGACCTATCTGCAAGCGCACCTAGCGCGACTTAATTTGCCAGAGACGGTGGACCTTCAAGCACGACACATACGCAAGAATGGCATCGCAGCAACAAAGGTGACGGTAGCGTTGCCCCACGCAACGGATGCTGAAGCGGTGCATCCCCCAGCCCGGCATTTGCAAGCGATTGAACACATTATCACCGCAGCGCAGCTTCCGGAGCGGGCGATCGCCTGGAGTCTGGCGATTTTTCGACGCCTAGCGATCGCCGAGGGAGCCATTCACGGCATTGATCCCCAGCAGGTTCATTTCCACGAGGTCGGCGCGACGGACGCGATCGTGGATATTGTCGGCACCTGTCTGGGATTGGACTGGCTGGGGATTGATGAACTGTATTGTTCACCTTTGCCAACAGGTCGCGGTACCGTGCGGGCTGCCCATGGGCGATTGCCGGTCCCGGCTCCGGCGGTGCTGAAGCTGATGGAAATGGCGCAAGCACCTATTTATAATGCGGGGCTGCAGGGAGAATTAGTGACGCCAACGGGAGCCGCGATCGCAACCGAACTGGCTCGTCAGTTTGGCGAGCCTCCTGCGATGACATTACATAAGGTGGGTCTAGGAGCAGGCAACAAGGATTTCCCCATTCCCAATATTTTGCGGTTATGGATTGGCAGTGAGACGGATGCTTTGCCCCACAAGACAACTCACGCTCATGAGCATCAGGCGACGACACAGTCATCCCACGACCATACTCACCAGGATCATCACGAGGCTGATGCGATCGCCGTGCAATCTGAGGATGTTAGGACCTCAGCACAAAGTCTGAACGACTCTCTCAACTTGTATGACCTAGGAAACTTGGATACTGGCGTTTCCCAAAACGGAGCGCCAGGAGAAGCTGACATTGAAAAGCGCCAGGGGCTGGAGTCGGTGACAGTGTTGGCAACGCAGGTCGATGATTTGTCACCACAGGCGATCGGCTATCTCTACGACTGTCTGCTAGACTCCGGCGCTCTAGACGTGTTTACCCAGAGCGTCACCATGAAAAAGTCACGTCCTGGCCACCTAATCACTGTCATCACCTATCCCGCAAATGCCGAAGTCTGTAAACAGATTCTGCTGAGGGAAACGACGACTTTAGGGGTACGGCAGACCCAACAAACGAGGCTAAGACTACGTCGCGAGATTATGTCTATGAACATGCCCTTGGGAAAAGTTCG
>JBCBJE010000862.1:0-2230 GCA_038523735.1 Cyanobacteria bacterium J06626_18
CCCAAAAGCAGAGAAAAAACGACTTGCTAAACCCCCCATAAGCTCAGGCGCAGCCAGTCTTAAGGGGGATTTATACGGTTTGTTATGAACAATCTTCTAATAGAGCCGACGTTTCTTCTTAGAAGCCTTCATCAATGTTTACGTTCTGCAATGACACCTCGCGCTGGGCTGCCAACGACTTGATGAAGAGCCCCTAAGCGGTGGCATTTCCCTTTCATGGAGTGACATCCAGCCCCATCAAAAATATTAGATTAGTCCTCATTACTGATTCACCCAACGCTCCTGTTTCCCATGCCCTCTCATACCTTCCTGCTCCGTCCCCCTTGGGGCAAAGCTGAGACGTATCGAGCCCGGAGCATTGCCCGTATTCTCTGTATGCAGGTAGAGACCGCTAGGATAGGATGGCAAATCGTACGGATGAATACAGACATGATGGGTTGGCGTCGACAGTTCCCTCGGCTGGTAGGAGTCATGATGGTGAGTCTGGCTGCGATCGCAACAGGCTGCAGCCAGCCGACTTCTACGTCTGTTCCTCTGGATGAAGCGACTGCGGAACCTGAAGCAGCTGAAATACTTTCAGTTGAGCGAGACATGACTGTGCTACGCATGCTTTACAGTCAAACGCCTGTCACGCTGAACCCTCACTTAGCTACGGGAGTACAGGACTTTGAGGCAGGGCGCATTGTTTTGGAACCTCTGGCTACCACCAACGACCGAGGCGAACTCGTGCCTGTTTTAGCAGCCGCTATTCCCACAGTTATCGAGGAAGGCGCTGAAACTAGCGAGAGTACGGCAAATGAAGTTGCTGAGGGGGAAATTGAAGCAGACGAGGAAGAAGCCAGCGAACCCTCTGGGACTCGCGAAACGGCTGAGAATTCTGAGCCTGGCGAAACGCCTGAAGATGACACCACCCAAACGACTGCAAGCGCGGGGGTAGCCCCTGATGGCAAGTCCGTTGTCTGGAAGCTGCGAACCGATATTAAATGGTCAGACGGGCAACCGTTTACGGCAGAAGACGTCGTATTCACCTATAAATTTGTTACCGATGAAACGGTTGGGGCTGCTACCGCTCAATATTACGAAGCGGTCGAGTCGGTGGAAGCCTTAGACGAACACACCGTCAAAATTACATTCAAAGAGGTGACCGCCGCTTGGCAAATTCCATTCACCGGCCAAACTGGCGTGATTTTGCCTAAGCATGTCTTTGAGTCAGCAGCAGGGACTGAACTGCGGCAATCGCCAATCAACTTGCAGCCAGTTGGGACCGGGCCTTATGTCGTAACGGCTCTTCAGACAGGGATGGTGCGGTACGAGCCGAATCCTAATTATCGGGAAGCCGACCTGTCGTTTGCCGGCATTGAGCTCATTGGCGGTATCGCGCCCTATGCTGCGGCTCGGGAGGTGCTGAGTACCGGGGCGGCTGACTTTGCTCATAACCTGCAAGTAGAAGTCGATTTACTGGAAGATTTGCAGGAAGCGGGCGGCGGAACCGTGATGCCCATTTTTGGCGGATTGGTGGAGCGGATTATGCTCAATCCCACCGATCCCTTTGCGGCAACTCCCGCTGGCGAACGTTCTAGTCTAGCTGCTCAGCATCCCTTTCTGAATGATCAGCGGGTGCGCCAGGCGATCGCCTACGCCATCGATCGTGACACGCTAACGAAAGAACTCTACGGTTTCATGGGGCGTCCTACAGCACAACTCTTGGTCGCGCCCAAGCTTTACGCGAATCCTGGCACGGTGCCCTACGAATACAATCTAGAGAAAGCTAATGCGCTATTGGACGAAGCGGGTTGGGTGGATACTAACGACAACGGTATTCGCGATCGCGAGGGCACTGAGATGGAGGTCGTGTTCCAAACATCTGTGAACCCCGTGCGGCAAAAGACCCAAACCGCTGTCAAAGAGAGTTTGAAGCAAATTGGCATTGATGTGGAAATCAAACGCATCCGGGTGGATGACTTCTTCTCCGGGGATCCCGCGCAGACCAACAGCATCAATCACTTCTATGCCGACATGCAAGCCTACACCACCGGCAACGATCACCCGGATCCCACCATTTACCTGAGCTGGTGGACTTGTGACCAAATTGCGAATCAGGCCAACCAATGGCAAGAACCTAACAATGCTCGCTACTGCAATGCCGAATACGATGAGCTGTGGCAAGCGGCCACGAAAGAACTGACACCCGAGAAACGAGCAGCCCTTTTTCAGGAAATGGATGCTTTAC
>JBCBJE010000863.1:0-2227 GCA_038523735.1 Cyanobacteria bacterium J06626_18
CTTGCTCTCAAACTGCATTTTTGAGAGCAAGCCCCTTTCAAGCAACGTCGTTAGCTTAGGCAAATAAGAGAGACTCCAACTATGGCACAGAGCTTTGGTGTAATTGGCCTAGCGGTCATGGGTGAAAACCTGGCCCTAAACGTAGAGCGCAATGGCTTCCCAGTTTCGGTCTACAACCGATCGCGCGATAAGACTGACCGTTTCATGGCAAATCGGACTCAGGGTAAAAATGTTCAAGCGACCTATTCCCTGGAAGAATTTGTCGCCTCCCTCGAGCGTCCTCGGCGCATTCTGGTGATGGTCAAAGCCGGTGGTCCTGTAGATGCCGTTATTGGCCAGCTCAAGCCTTTGCTGGACGATGGCGACATGATCATGGATGGCGGCAATTCGCTCTATGAAGACACCGAGCGTCGCGTTAAGGAACTAGAATCCACTGGATTACGTTTTATCGGCATGGGAGTTAGCGGCGGTGAAGAAGGGGCTCTCAATGGACCCAGCCTGATGCCCGGAGGCACCCGTGCAGCCTACGATTCCATTGAGCCGATCGTGACCAAAATCGCGGCTCAGGTGGATGACGGCCCCTGCGTCACCTATATTGGCCCCGGCGGTGCAGGCCATTACGTCAAGATGGTCCACAACGGCATCGAGTACGGCGACATGCAGCTCATCGCCGAAGCCTACGACCTCATGAAGAACGTTTTGGGTCTCAATCACGAACAGCTGCACGAGGTCTTTGCCGAGTGGAACCTCACGGAAGAACTCGATTCCTTCCTGATTGAAATCACTACCGACATCTTCACTAATATTGATGGCGAGACTGACAAGCCTTTGGTCGAGATGATTCTGGACGCTGCTGGGCAAAAAGGGACAGGACGCTGGACAGTTGTTAACGCCCTAGAAATGGGCGTGGCGATCCCCACCATTACAGCCGCTGTAAATGCCCGCATTATGTCCTCCATCAAGCAGGAGCGGGTCGCTGCATCTAAGGAACTCAGTGGCCCCTCCAAGAAGTTTGATGGTGACATCAAAGCCACTATCAGCAAAATTCGCGATGCCCTGTACTGTTCCAAAATCTGCTCGTACGCTCAGGGTATGGCCCTGATTGGTAAGGCCTCTCAGACCTTTGACTACGGCATTGATTTAGGCGAGACAGCCCGTATCTGGAAAGGTGGCTGCATCATCCGAGCTCGCTTCTTGGGCAAAATCAAGCAGGCTTATGACGAAAACCCTACGCTAGCGAACCTGCTCCTAGCGCCTGAGTTCAAGCAAACAATTCTTGACCGTCAGGCCGCTTGGCGTGAGATTGTGGCCATGGCCGCTGGCTTCGGTACCCCCGTACCGGCCTTTAGTGCATCGCTCGACTACTTTGATAGCTATCGCCGCGATCGCCTACCGCAAAACCTGACGCAAGCCCAACGGGATTACTTCGGTGCCCACACCTACGCACGGGTTGATAAAGAAGGCGTGTTCCACACGGAATGGACGAAGGCTCCAGCTAAGGTGTAAAGCGACTCTTGTTAGGGAAGTGATGGGCGATGGAGTGATAGGGTGATGGGGTGGTGGGGAAATATAACCCTAGAGTTAATCTCCTCTCCATCACTCCCTTGCCTTCCATTCCAATCGCCCCATGGCCGAGCAAAAAGATCAAGAACATCCTCAATATCGAAGCGATCGCGCTGCCGTCAACCAGCTATTAGCAGATAACCCTACAGACTACAATCTGGCTGAGCTGGCTCGTTTTATTGTTCGCTACAAGGGATTTCCTGGCGCTCGAGACATTCAGCAGGATTTAGCAAAAGTCCTCAAGAACTGGAATCTGACCGAAGACGAACTCTACGAAAAAACAAGAATCATTCATCAACGAGCCGATGTTTACGAGAACTTAGGCAGCAATCGCGAAGACTGGAGCTAAATACGGCTCGATCCCAACACTGCAAAAGATCTAGGTGGCCGCTCAATAGACCTGCCACCCCTTTGTCATGAAATCATGTTAAAGAAGAAGCGGACAGGGACCACAGACAGCCACATCAAATGTTCCCCTTTCCCCCTTTCCTTTTGCCCTTCCCCCTTAAACAAACGAAACGCACAGGCCCAAAGATCCAAGGTGATGTTGACAAGAATTCTTTAAAACAGTATATTTGAATACAGAAAGCAAAACGTTCATCCCAATTCTCTATTTTGGAGGGGACGGAAGTAGGGGTATTCCCGAAGGAACGCGCCTCTTTCA
>JBCBJE010000864.1:0-2213 GCA_038523735.1 Cyanobacteria bacterium J06626_18
GAAACCTTGGGATTGCCCCGACTGTTGGTAATCCTGACGGAGGATATTCAGGCGATCGCGACTGCCGCTGGGATTGTCCCTGTGATAGTCATCAACATCGCTAGTGCCACAGGCTGCATGGTGTACATTGCCTGGCTGTCCTGGCAGGTGTTGGGGTTGGTTCTGCTCATCACCCTGGTTGCTTCCGTGAGCTGTCGGTGGTTTCTAGTTCAGGGGCGACAGGGTCTGGCGGCAGCACGCGAACAGCAGGACCGGCTCTTGCAGCACTTTCGCAGTTTGATTGAAGGCGTGAAGGAGCTGAAACTTCACTATCACGGGCAGCAAGACTTCCTGAACACGGACCTAGAGCACACGGCGCTTCAGGTAAAACGCTACAACAACCAGGGGCTGAGCCTGTTCGCAGTGCTGGACAGCTGGGGTAAGTTTATCTACTTTTTTGCGGTCGGTCTGGTGTTGTTTGCCCTGCCCCACTGGATTGGCATTAGCCCTGAAACCCGTGTGGCTTACGTGGTGACCTTCACCTATCTGCTGGGCCCCATGGAAAACCTAGTGAATAAGCTGCCGTTTCTCAGCAAAGCCAGCGTGGCTCTGAGCAAAATCGAAACTCTGGGGCTGAGTTTGAGTGAGCCTGAGAAGGGGGCGATCGCGCCTCCACCCCCCTCCCAATGGCAACAGCTCACCCTCAAAGGCGTCACCCACACCTACCGCACTGACCAAGGCGACAGCGAATTTACCCTTGGCCCAGTGGATTTGAGTGTGCGTCCCGGCGAACTGATTTTTATCATCGGCGGTAACGGCAGCGGCAAATCAACGCTCGCCAAGCTATTAACGGGCCTTTACCAACCCCAGAGCGGTTCCATCTGGCTGGATCATCAGCAAATTGAGCCTGCTAATCAAGACTGGTATCGCCAGCATTTTGCCGTCGTCTTTTCCGATTTCTACTTATTCGAACGCCTACTTGGATTCGATGATCGTGTTGATGATGCCCAAGCTCACACCTATCTGCAAAAGCTGCAGCTTGACCACAAAGTCAGCATCAACCAAGGCCAGTTCTCCACCACAGCCCTCTCCCAAGGCCAACGCAAGCGACTAACGCTACTAACCGCCTATTTAGAAAATCGCCCCATCTATCTATTTGATGAATGGGCCGCCGACCAAGACCCTACCTTCAAAGACCTTTTCTACACTCAGTTTTTGGCTGACCTGAGAGCCCAAGGCAAAGCCATATTTGTCATCAGCCACGATGACCACTATTTCCATCTGGCCGATCGTTTAATCAAGCTGGACTACGGCCAGGTTGAATATGACGCTCCCGTTACGCAGTCGGCCTATGTCGAGTAAGAATGTTGGAATTCAGATGATTTTGGTGCCGACCGGGGCAGAAAGTCGAGCCGTGAAGCAGGCTCTCAAAAGGGTGCTAGAACCTCCTCCTATAGTGGAGATTCCTGCAGGTCCTCAAGCAGTCAAGCGGTTTCTCCAGGCTTGGAAAGATCCCCAGATATTTCAATCTGGCAGAGTGTTGCTGCTGGGATTAGGGGGTAGCCTCTCGCCTGATCTCGGAGTAGGCGATGGGGTTTTGGTGGAACGAGTCTTTGAGGCGAGTAGCTCGGAAGTTTACGAGTGCGATCGCATCCTCACCACCCAAATTTCAGCCCAACTCGGAGTTCCGATTGGGGTTGGGGTGACCTGCGATCGCGTCATCACCACTGCAACTGAGAAATGGCAATTGCGCGATCGCTACGATGCTGATGTGGTTGATATGGAAGCGGCTGCTCTTTTGAAGGAACTGTCTGACTGCAAAATTGCCATCCTGCGCGTCATCAGCGACGACTGCCATCATGATTTGCCGGATATTTCGGGTGCGATCGGATCAGACGGTTCTATCAAAGTAGCTCCAACGATACTGAGTTTTTTAAGAAAGCCCAGGGCCGCACTGCAATTAGTCCAGGGCTCTCTGAAAGGGCTAAAAGCCCTGGAAGATATGACAAATAGCTTATTTTCTTGAATGGGTTCACCTAGCGTCACTGTAAACTCGCCCCTTCCAAGCTCCTCCTTGACCCATCCAGTGACGTCTAGCTGAATCTAGGGTCATTAACGTGTACATCAGGGCGATCGCAGGCAGCGCCAAGGCCAGCAGCAGTGAACCACCATACAGCCGCAGCGTCGGCCAATAGGCTACAGCCATCATCAGCCAACCAGCCAGTCCGATGATC
>JBCBJE010000865.1:0-2187 GCA_038523735.1 Cyanobacteria bacterium J06626_18
CGAGCGAGAGCTAGACTAAGCTCAAGGGCTATGAGGTATTCCCTATGACTGAAACCACGCACTCAATGCAGTGGGTTAGCGCCCTCTCAACTCAGCCGTCTCTGGAAGCGGCTGTGCGTGAGGTCGTTGAGCAAGCCAATGCTCAGCTTCAGGCACCTTCGCACTTGGGGCTAGTGTTTATTTCGTCTGTCTTTGCTAGCGAATATCCTCGGCTCTTGCCGCTACTTCATGATGCGCTGCAGGTGCCTTGCTTGATTGGATGCAGTGGGGGCGGTGTTATTGGTACCAATGCACCCGGAAAATCTTATGAGATTGAACAGCAGCCTGCCTTGAGCCTCTGTTTGGCAACCCTGCCTGGTGTGACACTTAAAAGCTTTTACCTTAAGGGAGAAGAGCTGCCAGATTTGGACAGCCCGCCTGATGCGTGGGTTGAGAAGATTGGTATTTCACCCGCCGATGATCCTGATTTCATCTTGATGGCGGATCCCTTTTCGTCCGGCATCAATGACTTGCTGCAAGGACTCGATTTTGCTTACCCCAATGCTGTGAAAGTAGGTGGATTGGCCAGCGTCAGTAGCTTTCAGCGTAGTAGTGGCTTGTTTCACAATCAGACGTTTCATGACGAGGGCGTTGTAGGGGTGGCTTTGTCTGGTGACATTGTGCTGGATGCGATTGTGGCTCAGGGTTGCCGTCCCATTGGTGAACCTTACCGGGTAACAGAGGGTGAGCGCAATATCCTGCTGAAGTTGGAGGAAGCCAGCACCCTTGAACCGGGCGAACCTCAGACTCCGCTTGAGGCTTTACAGGGAATTTTGCAGGATCTTAGCGAAGCGGATCGTCAGTTAGCCCAGCACTCCCTGTTTATCGGTGTAGCCCAAGACAGCTTTAAGGAAACGCTTGACTACGGCGATTTTTTGATTCGTAATCTGCTGGGGGTCGATCCTCGGATTGGCGCGATCGCGATCGGTGATCGGATTCGTGTCGGCCAACGTATCCAGTTCCATCTACGCGATGCCCGCACCTCAGCCGAAGATTTGGAAACCTTGCTGGTCCGCTATCGCAGTCAAATCGCCCCTGATGAGGACGCCCCCATAGGAGCACTCATGTTTTCCTGTATGGGTCGCGGTGAAGGGCTTTACCAAGAACCCCACTTCGATTCGCAACTGTTTAATCAGTATCTGGCCGCTGTTCCGCTCGGTGGCTTCTTTTGCGGCGGCGAAATCGGCCCCATCGGCGATTCAACCTTTCTGCATGGCTACACATCAGTGTTTGGTATCTGCCGTCCTTCTAAGGGCTGAGGTTTGGTTGGCTCATGTCACCTATGCAAACCTCACCTCGTTGAAATGTATTGAGAAATTCATACCAATACCAGCACATCAAGTTATGGATTGTGGTTCTCTTCAGTCGGTGCCAAATTTAGTAGGCTAGCAACCTCAGCACTCATCGTGGCGATCGCGGGATAATTCCCCACAGCCCTTTGGTAGCGTACAGCCGCCTCACTCGTGTCTTTCTCTGAGAGGGGTAGCAAATCGCGAGCTTGCGCTAACAGTGTATGGATTTGCGTCGGCGAGACAGGTTCCTTGGCATGAAGAACTTCATCCATTTGCACAATAAACTGGGAAATGGGCCGCAGCCAGTCAAACCACTCATCGCCAATTACCAGCTGGAAGAACTCTCCTTTAGTTGCAATACGACCATGAACTCTTTCATAGCTGTCACGTTCCGCATCCAACAATGCCTTGTGGAGCTTTAGCAGCAAACCACGAAGGGCCTTGAGTTTCTGGTAAGCCGGAACCGAGGATAAATTTGTATCGTTCATGCGACCGCGCTAACTGTCCTACAGCACTTTTTCTATCTTGTCATATTGTTCGTTCTTGGTTCTTGGTTCTTGGTTAGTAATTGCCCAGCTAGGCGCAGGGTAGAAATTTAGGGTCAGCACTTGTCAGTTTCAGTGTTACTACCGTTCAAGAATGAATCGAGAAGAGGCAACTCAAAAAAATGCGGCCTTGGAAACCGAGAATCGTGCTCTGCGCGAACAGCTGGCAGCGTTGGCGCGTCGGTTGTCGCTCAATAGTAGCCATAGGTTCTAAACCACCCAGTGGGGCGGGCTTCCAGAAGGCCCCTCGGCGGACGCAGAGGTTTCGTGCCAAAGGCAAACAATGAATATCGGCTGAACCTGCCCCTACG
>JBCBJE010000866.1:0-2145 GCA_038523735.1 Cyanobacteria bacterium J06626_18
CTGGCAGGTTTGCCTTGGCGAAACAATGTAGCACTCACAAGGACATTGGTATCGAGCACACAAGAGGGGATGAGCCTAACGAAGCTGGTTTTTTAGGCGCTAAACACGTACTAAGGGAGGAAAAACTCTCTAAGGCTCGACCGTGACCGTCGTCCCAATGCTAACTAGCTGGTAAAGAGCTTTGACATCTTCGTTATAGAGGCGAATGCATCCGTGGGAAGCCGCCTCCCCTACAGAGTCTCGGTTGGGTGTGCCATGAAAGCCAATCTGGTTCGTCCCGTCCGTCCAAAACGCAATCCAGCGTTCACCTAGCGGATTCTCTGGCCCCGGCGGGATAACTTCGTCCGTAAATGGATTTGTCCAGCCTGGGTCTTCCAACATCGAAAATACTTGGAATTCTCCGGTTGGGGTATCCCATCCTTCACGACCGATCGCAACCGGGAAACTCGTTTCTTCGGTATCGCCACGATATACATACACCCGGCGATCGCTCAGACGAATCACAAGCCGGACAGGTGTTTCAGGCAACACTGAGTCAGCTTCAGGCCACTCTAGCAGGCGCCGACTAACCACCTCGTCAGTCACCTCAACCGGTTGCGGCGATAGCAGTGACGACTCCTTTAGTGAGGTCGTTTCAGGGGTGTTTGCGATCGCTCGGGACGGTCCACTCAATAACAGGGAAACTGCACCAAGACCACCCATCGCCAGCGTCATCAGTCGGGTCGAGTTCACACCTTTGGCCCCATTAACATCCAGGTAATATCCATAACGAGTCAGTGTTTATAGCGGTATGTGCTCGCGTCGAGTACGCCTTCTTGTTCGCTGCTCGCATATCCTCTCCGAGAAGGCTACGCTTACGGCTGAAGCCTGTTCCCTGCTCTCCGAAGACGAACAAGTGTACTTAACCGAAAGGCACAGAGCTAGAATTCCTATGACCCAAATGTATTGTCGCTCAATTGAGCCTTCGGGTTCCTGTCAAATCCCTATTTTCTCTCTTCCATAGCTAACGTTAAACTTGCCCATGCGCCCTGTGCGGTGTACTGCCGAATCATCCGCTGGCGGCGGTTGGGGCCAACTAGCCAGCCCACTTCCAGAAAGAGCGGTTGGCGGGGCTCGATGTGGGTAGGGCAGGTAGAAGAAGCACCGTCAGGCAGCAGCAGCACCCGTACGGTTTGAGAACCCGATTGGAACAGGATGCGATCGCCCTCAACGGTTCCCTCAGAGCTGATCGGCGGCCTTCCCTCGCCAATATGAAGCGCCTGCTGCACGGTATCGCCTTTACGGGTAATATCCAAGCGCGTGGCATAGGCCTCGCTGGGTTGCAAATCGGGATACAGGGTGACCGCTTCGCCTTGCCAGGTTCCTTCTAAATCTTGCAGGGTAAGCGCAGGCCGCTGTAACGGCGTGGTGTTTGCCAAATGCTCGCGAATCAGGGTGAGTGACTTTAACTGCTGGTCTTTGCCAAATACCTGTGCCAGCCGCAGGCGCTGCTCGCCGGCAATCAGCCCCAACTCCGCGCCAAATTCTGAGAACGGCCCCCACTGGATCGAGCCCTGAGAAAACGCCCCGTTCTCAAAAAACAGCACGCTCTTGCCCAAAGACCGATACTCCAAAACCGTCGTCTGAGGCGACTCTCCGGAAGGCGATTGGGTGATTTCCTGACGCATGACCTTCCCCCCATCCAGGGGCTTAAGCGCCACAACTGTCGGAATATCATTCAGCACCGCACCCTGAGGCGAAAGCTGTGTAAACGACCCTACCCAAGTGCCTTCATTTTTGAGTAGTCGCTCCCACTGCGATGTCATGAAACTCTCGCCCCGATCGCATCAATCTGCAATGTATCGGCATCCACCACATCGATCCCTTGCTGTTGCCAGGTTGCGGCCATGCGCTCAGCGATCGCGCCTGCCCGGTCGGGACTGCCCAGTGCCAGCAACGTTGGGCCAGCACCGCTAATAGTGACTCCATAGGCTCCAGTCGTTAGCGCGGCTTGGACGACAGCATCGTAGCCAGGAATCAAAGTTTTGCGATAGGGCTCATGAATGCTGTCGTCCAAGCCGCGCTAACGACTGGAGCCTATGGAGTCACTATTAGCGGTGCTGGCCCAACGTTGCTGGCACTGGGCAGTCCCGACCGGGCAGGCGC
>JBCBJE010000867.1:0-2143 GCA_038523735.1 Cyanobacteria bacterium J06626_18
CGAAGTCGAAGGTGAGGGTGTAATCCATACCTACAAACCATGATGCTTCGTTAATTAGTTGGGTCTTGCACTACCCTACGAAACCAACCAATAGGCAACGTTTATTCTCATCGCAGAGTAGTTTCATGACTCAGATACACCGTCGTCAACTATTACAAGGCGCACTCGCAACCCTAGCTGCCTTGGGCTGGGAACAATACAGCCCCCTTTGGGACTCCCAAGCATTAGCCCAGTCTACTCCGCGAAAGTTAGCGCTGTTGATTGGCATCAACGATTATCAAGACGAGACTATCACCCCGTTGCGGGGATGTATTACCGATGTCCAGCTTCAAGAACAACTGCTGCGCGATCACTATGGATTCCAGTCAGCCGATATTCTCACGTTGCTGGATGGAGAAGCCACCCGTAGCGGAATTTTGAATGCCATTGAAACGCACTTAATTCAGCAAGCAAGTCCTGGTGATATTGTGGTGCTGCACTTCTCTGGACACACTATTTTCGTCAGTGCTCCAAACTGTGAGATGGATGATTGTTTGATGGGAGTGTTGATGCCTGTGGATGGCACTTTCCCCGCAATAGACGACTGGTTATCCACAGTGAATTCAGTGCCACAGGGCGGCATTTCACGCACAGAACTTGAAGATGTCATAAGTAGATTGGCAACTGATCAACTCACGATCTTACTGGATGTAGTAGGTGGTGGGAGTTTTGCAACAGAAACGGGTTTTGTTAAGGGAGTATTGCTAGCAGCCTCTACGGCTGAGCAATTGGCGACAGAAACGGTATTTGACGGGGTTCATGCGGGGCTATTTACCCATACGCTGACCCGTTATCTTTGGCAACAGTCTGACGAGCAGTCGTTTGCGGCAGTCATGGATGCGATCGCACCCGAAGTTCAAGCCTTGAGTGAGGAGTCTGGGGTGATGCAGACGCCTATGTTATTTTCTGAACCGAACCGCGACCATAGTCAGCAACCGATTTACTTTACCGTGCCTCAAATTAGCTGACAGCTTCTCTCAACCTAGCGCGGACGGTTGACGTCCTCCCAAACGCTCCTGCTCCGCCGAGGGTAGAACATTTACAGACACTGTGGCGTAGGGGCCTAATCCTTGACCGATAATCATCAGGCGAATGAAATTGCCCAGTCCTTCCAACAGTCGAGCTTGCCGCAAAGGACCGCAATCCAAAGGTTTGAAGCCAATTTCTGCGGCCAGCTGCGCCACCCTTTGTTTGGCCGCGGCATCATCGCCAGCTAAGAAAACGGAAACAGCAAGCTGCTCCAAAGGCTGGGGGGATAGCTCAAACACTTCTTGAGCCATCGTATTAAATGCTTTGACGACTTTGGCATCGGGAGCCTGACCGGCCAGCGTTTCAGCCAGAGAATAGGGTATTGGCTCGTAGGCAAATCCTTCGGGAATGTCGAAATTGTTGCAGTCAATCAGTACTTTGCCATCCAGGACCGCAGTTGAAGACAGCACCTCAGCCGGATTCACGCCGCGAATCGTGTAAAGCAGCACCTCGCCAAACGCTGCGGCCTCATCGTTGGTTCCCCCTTGAGTGTTCTGGCCCACTTGAGCGGCAATTTGCTGTCCTTTTGCGGTGCTGCGTGAGCCGAAGAACACCTCATGTCCATGCTCGGCCCATAGCGTGCCCAGCGATCGCCCCATGTTGCCGCTGCCCAGAATGCCAATTTTCATCCGCAATGCTCCCAAGTGAAAATAAAACGTACAGGTCTGTATTTAACCTGTTTTGATGAATACCAGACAAGTCGGTATCATGTCAACAACTGGATTCCAAAGTAGGTATGCCCCGTAAATCTGCAGCCACCGACAAACCTTTGAGGGAGCACATTCTGGAGGTTGCCGATGCGCTGTTTTATGAACAGGGTATTCATGCGGTGGGGATTGATCGCGTGATTGCGGTCGCTGGCATCGCCAAAACGAGCCTTTATCGCTACTTTCCCTCCAAAGATGCCTTGATTAAAGCGTATCTAGAGCGGCGAGATGAACGGTTCTGGCGGGAGCTCGAAATCGCGTTAGCTGACTGTGATAGCGATCCGCGATCGCAGCTAGTGGGAATTATCGACTGGATTGCTCAGCTCCTGGAGGGGACTACCTGCCACGGCTGCCCGTTTCTACTAACG
>JBCBJE010000868.1:0-2089 GCA_038523735.1 Cyanobacteria bacterium J06626_18
CGCTGAGATTATTGCGACCCCCAGCCCAGGTAAGTGGGATGTTTTGCGGGCGATCGGCGTTGAGCATATTTTCAACTCTCGCACCCTCGACTTTGCCAATGAGGTGATGGCACTTACTCAGGGTGAAGGCGTCGATGTCGTGCTCAATTCCCTGGCGGGTGAGTTTCGCCAAAAAAGTATAGAGGTGCTCCGTCAGGATGATGCAGGTCCATGTGGTCGCTTTGTCGAACTGGGCCTCAATGACCTGTCTGCACCTTCCCCCGAGAATTACTTTCCTGTCAGCCTGCCAGCCCTTTGTCAGGAGCAGCCCGAGTTAGTTCAGTCGATGCTGCAAGACCTGATGGCACAGTTTCAGTCCGGTACACTGCGACCCCTTCCGCAAACTGTCTTCCCGTTTACAGAGGTAGCCCAAGCCTTCCGTACCATGCAGCGAGCTCAGCACGTGGGCAAGTTGGTGGTTATGCAGGATAGGGAACAGGGAATAGGTAACAGGGAACAGGAGTCAATTCAAAGTTCAAAGTTCAAAGTTCAAAATTCTTCCATTCGTCTACCCTCTCACCCTTCCGCCCAACTACGCTTCCATCCCAATGCTACTTACCTCATCACGGGCGGCACGGGCGGTTTAGGACTTCAGGTGGCTGATTGGATGATTGGTTGTGGAGCCAGGCACCTGGTATTGGTGAGTCGTCGTAACCCGACTGCCGAGGTGCAGGAACAGATTCGGGGGTTGACCTCTCAGGGGGTTACGGTTGAAACTGTGCAAGCTGATGTGAGCGATCGCCAGGCGCTGACATCGGTGCTCTACCGCATCGCAGCCTCTCCCTATCCTTTGAGGGGAATCGTTCATGCTGCGGGTGTGTTGTGTGATGGTCAGCTAGAGCAGCTTTCCTGGGCACAGTTTGAGCTGGTATTGGTTCCTAAAGTCCAGGGGGCTTGGAACTTGCATCAGCTCACGCGGGATCTGCCACTAGACTGTTTTGTTCTGTTCTCTTCCGCAGCCTCTTTGCTGGGAACACCAGGACAGGCTAATCATGCGGCGGCTAATGCCTTCTTGGACGCACTGGCTCGCTATCGCCAAGCTCAGGGATTGCCGGGATTAAGTCTTAACTGGGGGGCTTGGTCAGAGGTTGGCTCGGCATTGCAATATCAGCGGAGCAATGCCCTGACAGGGCTAGCTGGGGTTGGCCTAATTGCGCCCGAAGTGGGATTGCAGCAGCTGGAGCAGCTCTGGACACAGCCTGCCGCGCAAATTGGGGTTGTGCCCATTCAATGGACAGCGTTTTTACGTCAGGGGAATCTACAACAATCGCCTTTTCTGGAGGCATTTCACCAGACGTGCGATGAGGGTAAGCGCGAACGACAGGCGGCGTTTCAGCAGCAACTAGCGGCAACTCCCAAGGACCGGCAGCGGGCCTTGTTAGAAACCCATGTTTGTAGCCTCATTAGCCAGATTTTGGGCTTCGCACCCGAGGCGTTGGATCGGCGTAAAGGGTTCTTTGATTTGGGTTTAGATTCCCTTACGGCGATGGAGCTGAAAAATAGTCTGCAGGCGAGTTTAGGATGTTCGCTGCCATCAACCCTGGCGTTTGATTATCCTACAGTCGATCGCTTGCTGGACTACCTGGCCGAGCAATTACTCACCGATGACACTCCACAGCCGTCTGGTCTCGAAACTTCTGAGCTAGCTATCCAGGAACTGTCTGACGAAGCCGATTTAGCAGCCCAGTTGGACCAAAAACTTGCCGATCTCGAAGATTTAATAGACTAAGCAAACCCGTGGTCAACAGCAACACCACTGCGAACAATCAACGGATGGCCCGTGCGCTCCAGGCCATCGAAAAGCTGCAGGCCAAAGTTTCTGAGCTGCAGCGGGCCAATACGGAACCGATCGCGATCATTGGTCTAGGTTGCCGCTTTCCAGGCGGGGCGGATACTCCTGATGCTTTCTGGCAACTCTTAGTGCAGGGGGTGGATGCGATTAGTTCGGTGCCGAGCGATCGCTGGGATGCCGATACTTACTACAATCCCCAACCCGGAATGCCTGGTAAAGTCATCACGCGTTTTGGTGGTTTTGCGGATCGAGGCTAAC
>JBCBJE010000869.1:0-2075 GCA_038523735.1 Cyanobacteria bacterium J06626_18
ACCTAGCCCCCTTAGAAACACGTTGCATCATCGTTATTGGTTGCCACATTATTCATCTAGCCGACCTCGTTGATGAACGTTTGAAGCATTCAAGGATATTGATAATGGCCGTATCCCTTTCTTCTAAAAGTCACTCAACGTTCTCCAAAATCAGCCCCCTAAAACCCTCACAAGATCACAACGACCGACTGACGCGATCGCAAATTTTGCAAATCGGTAGCGCTTCCCTCGAAACGCACATCGGCAGTGTTTTGGTTCTCACCGAAGACTTGAAAGTACTCTACGCCACTGCCAGCTTGCCTAATCGGCTCGAAGAATTAACCGAACCCAAAACCAATGGCACCGTTGTCACGCAGGAAGTTGCACTGATTGGTCAGGTGTTGAAGCAGTCCCGCGATCGCTTTCCCGGTCAAAACTGGGTGATCGAATTCGATATCTTCACCAAAACAGGAACCGTCCTGCATATCCGCAGTCGTTGGCTCAAATTGGAAGGCATCGACAGCCCCTGCATTTTGCTCGTGGTGGAAGATCGTCAGCAACTAGTACAGGACATGGTGCGCAACGAGGCGAAAGATTGGGGCCTCACTGCCCGCGAACAGGAGGTCTGGCTGCTGCATCAGGATGGCTGCACTTACCGCCAGATTGCGGAGAAGCTGTACATCACCATCAACACGGTGAAGAAACACATGCGGAGCGTCCACGGTAAGCGCAAAAGCCAGATGACGTTGACGGCTTCTTGATGCGGCGATACTAGAACCCAGGGTTCTGGGGTAGAACCATAAGCCTCTGCTCACGTTCATCAAGAACCCTGGGTTCTGTCGGGTGAGGCGATTAGGCACACGAGAACCTCGGTTCTTGAGGTCGCAGCATCAATCCTTGCCTGTCACTGTTCAGGAACTTGGATTCTGGTGGGTGAGCGATCGCCTGATTTGGCTTAATTACACCCGCATTTTATCTATTGTGGATTGTGGTCAGGCCATCATCGATTCAGATACATTTCCTCATTGGTAACTATGAATTCGTATTGAGAAATTTATGGGCGTAATGAACCGCAAGTAGCGAACCCCTTATTACCAAAACGAGGCGCTAGTGTGGAGACATAGTGAGTCGATGGGGTGGACTAGCAATGCTCTATTTCCTGATCGTGTGGGGCATCCTGGCGGTTCTGACCTGGATGATTGGGACTGCTTTATTGTGTGGATTGCGGGTTACCTGTTTTGACCGCATCGGCGATCGCGCCATCATCGCTCTGTGGCTCGGAACCGTCGTCTTAGCAGATGGGCTGCTGTTCCTTTCCCTCGTTTTACCGCTATCTCTAACCGCAGGCATCGTCATTGCATTGAGCATTAGCTTAGGACTCCTTTGTTGGCCACCTGTACGGGCTGAAATTCAACAGCTGTGGAAAACAGCCTCTGTATCCGTTTGGCTGGCCTTCATAGGCTGGGCTGGGCTCATTGCAGCGTATATGTCCCAGCGGGTGAACTGGTTCGACACAGGGCTCTATCACTTTGGCGCAACTCGCTGGTTATCAGAATTTGGGGCCGTTCCGGGACTGGCTCTCCTGCTCGACAACCTGGGGTTCACCTCCGCGTGGTTTGCGTTAGCAGCTCCGATGACACCAGAAGCCTTTGCCTCACAGACAACTGCGGTCACGAACGGGTTTGTGCTGTTGCTAGCGACCTATCACAGCTTGATAACCCTCTGGCGATGGCTCGCAGGCAAAGCCAGAATCACCGACAAATTCTGGGTCATTTTTTCAGGCTTAGTTCTACCAGCCCTAACGCTAACGACTTTCCTATCAGCCATCCTGGTGTCGTCTTCACCCGATATTCCGGTCATCTTTCTATCTGGCATGATTGCCTGGAGCATTCTGACCATCGCCAATAGTCCATCCTTACACACAGTCAATAATCAGGACTGGGATGCTGAACTGATCCCGCTAATCCTGGCCGGTGCAGCGATCGCCATCAAGCTATCAGCTCTACCGATGTTGCCGATCGCCCTTTTGTTCTATTGGAGTCGGCAATCGTTCAGTCCACGGCGATTCATGATTGGTGGATTTGTCGCCGCACTCC
>JBCBJE010000870.1:0-2073 GCA_038523735.1 Cyanobacteria bacterium J06626_18
CCGCCAATGGGGGAGCAGCTTTTTCCCAGTGAGCAGAGCATCGGCTTCATCCAGCGATCGCCGCCAAGTCTCAATCTGATCTGCTGTGACGACTGCGGGCACGACACTATTCTGTTCAGCATTCGGCACCCACTCGCGATCGTTATCGGTTTCCGCAAGAATGCTCTCCCACGACTCATGACTGAGCGCCAGGACCGAGCGGGCATGAGATAAAGCTGACGACAACCGCTCGGGGGCCTGGGGTTCAAAATGCAATAGGTGTAACGCTGTAACAAGGTCTGTAAAGCCGATTAAGCCCCCTCCTGTAAAAGGAGGGACCGCATAGGGCGTTTGAATATTGGGAAAGAATAGGTGCCCTAGGCGCTCGAAATATTCCTGTGTGTCGTAGGCCAAAACTGTTTCTGCAATCGTCATTAACAGATGGCAATACCCTCGTAGCCAGTAAACATCCCCTGTATCAAAAGCAATGGTCAGGGCCTGCTCTGTCTCAGGGGGTGTAGTAGTGACTGCTGGATTGTAGAGGCGATAAATTTGCCAAAATGACTCCTCCGGGCTGAGAGTTTGGTCTCCGTCCAGATCGAGACGGATGGCCGCAAAGTTGATGGGTAGCTTGACCTCGGCATCACCGACCTGGGCCAGAGTTGCTTCTGCGGTCCGGAGGTTCTGGTCAAACGTTTCTAGCACGCCCTGCCATGCTTGATAGTCAATTGGTGCTGGATTAGGATTCTGAGGCACAGGCAGCCTCAGAAACGGAATGCCTAGCTGTCTGGCCGGCTCAGAGTCTAATCCATACTGATAGAGGTTCTGCCCCAACGTCTCTACAGCCCCAAAGAATTGCAACACTCCAAGCCCAAACAGGGCCTGAGTATCCTCACTGTGGCGCTGCAGATAAGCTGTGTAAGCTTTCTTCCCAGCCGGAATCCCTGCCTGAGTGAGATAAAGACCGACACCGGGCAAGGGGCGATCGGCAGCTTTGACGCTATCTCGCGTCAAGATAATACTGGTACTCAGAATGACAAGAATCAAAAGGACCAGTACAAGCTTGTGTTTCATCGTAGGAGCCTTTGCGTAGCAGAGCGTGAGTTTTACCTTATATTCCCCACTCCTGAAAAGACATTTTCAGCAATGTATCGCGCTCGTCACAAAGGTTTTTGCACAAGCTGGACTACAACGCGCTCTATGTTTGAAAAATATACACACTTGATGTCCCAAGCAGTGCGGCAGAAGCCATAGCTGCCTAAGCGAGATCAGTAGGTCAGCCGGAATGGCGATCTTTACACTCAGCTCCTAAAAATCCTCGTATCGGCGGTTCCAGCCTGCCGCCTGGCATTCAAGTTTTCCAGTCACAAAACTGAAGCATTAGCGCTTGGTGCTTCTGATTTGCCAGGTTCATTGAATTGAGTGTTGCGTACTTTTAGTAATCTGATTACTTTCCCACTGAAGCAAAGCGCCCCTTCAAAGGGAAGCCATAGCGGTCTCTAGAAATTCGGGCTGAATCCAACTGTTTAAATCGAGCTTATCCAGATGTTCATTGCCGGGGATACGAACCAATTGTTGAATATGTTGGGTTATCCAATCCGTGCGAATCTGAGTTTCAGGGAGAAACAGACCTGAAGCATCTTGACGTCGGTAGTCCAGAGTCTTAGCAACAATCTCGGGATCTAGTTTGACCCAATGGCTAACGAGTGAGAGGGCACTCGGGGTGTTCATGTACCAGTGCTGGGCAGCAATCAATGCTTTGAGATAGGCGACCACAATCTCAGGGTGCTCGTCAGCAAAGGCATCCCGCACAACAATGCCGTGAAATGTTGGTAGTTTGTCCAAATTATCGTTCAATAACCTGCGAAACCGGCTCTGGTGACTGGCGATGTCGTGCAGGGGTGCAAAGTAGGCATACCCATCCGCTGACATATTTCGGGGTGTCAGTCGATGAATGCTTAGATCTTTGATAGACGCCAGCGTCACCTCCTCAAGGAGATTGGTACGCGTGAGGGTACGCATGACCATGCCGTGGGCCGCTGAGGCAAATGGCACCGCAATGGTTCGACGACGTAAGTCTTCTAAGCTACTGAG
>JBCBJE010000871.1:0-2052 GCA_038523735.1 Cyanobacteria bacterium J06626_18
CCGAAAGCCCTTCCAATAAGATCGAAGGCGTGTAGCAAGCGCCATTCCAGTCAGCATCTTGGCCAACCGATCGCACATTGGCAAGGGCGGTGTACACATTTCCCGAGACCATCGTGTCTTTCACCCGACCTTGAATGACGCCGTTGCGGACACGGAAACCCAAATCGACGTTGATGGAGAACTCACCAGAAATGCCAGCGACATCGCCCAGAATTTGATCCACCACGATCGCATTGTCCAGCGATTGAATCAGCGCTTCTAGGGATTGATTGCCGGGTTGGATCAGCGTGTTGAAAAGTCCGGGTGTGGGTGAACTTTCTAGCCCTGGACGGAAGCCATTCCCCGTCGAGCCTTCCCCGAGTTCTTTGCCCACCGTGCGGTCAGTGTAGAACAACCGCAGGACGCCTTGGTCAATGAAGGTCAGGCGCTGGGTTTGGGTGCCTTCGTCATCAAACGGGCAGCTGAAGGGACCCGCATCGGGATCTTGGTAGATCGTGAGCGCCTCGGCGGTGACCTTATCACCCACGCGATCGCTCCACGGCGAAGACTCTTCCAATACTCGCTTGCCACTCAAGGCTGCATGCACGGTTCCCCACAGCATGTCAGCCGCTTTGGCTGTGAATAGAACCGGAACGCGACCGACCACGGGTTTAGTATTGTGCTCAGCCCAGGTGAGCCGCTTGAGAATTTGCTTCGCTAACAAATCGGGGGCAAGGGTTCCTCGACAGATTTGCCCATCGCTAACGCTGAGAAAATCATCGCCGCGCACCCATTCTGCTCCCAAATAGCCGCTGAGGGTGGTATCGCTGTAGCCATAGTCCAACCCAGAAGAGTTCAGAATCCGGGTCGTCTCCACGTCACACTCCAATTCAGCCTCGCAGATGACCTCGGGATACCGCTGGCGGATTTGGTCAATGGCAGCCTCGCCCCACTCAATGAGCTGTGACACTTCTACAGCGATGCCGACATCGGGATAGTGCTGAGCGGTCCCGGCGGTCAGTTCAATGGCTTCGGACTCGTTTAACTGGCTGATGGCGATCGCCTTGGCGACCAGCAGCTCAGGCTCAATCTTGCCATAGGCAACGGCAATGCCGGGCCGCCCCGCTTTCCAGAGACGTAGAGCTGTCCCCTCCAGCTGATTGCTCTCCAACTGCTTCAGGCGGTTAGCTTCAAAAAATACAGGCTGAGCAAACGATGCCGATTGAAAGACCTCTGCAGCCTCCGCGCCAGATCGCTTTGCCAGCTCCAACAACTGCTCTGGCAACGTGTTCGCGTTCGCCTCTGCCCCCATGCTGCTTGTGTTGACCCCTAACCGCGTTTTGGTATCTCCTTATCATCCTGGATAGGTGACATTTCTACCAGAGGGTTTCTGGGCAAGCGGGCTGCATGACCATGTCAGACTGCTGCCAAACTTGCTTGAGGGTATCCATAAAAGCATAAACGGGCGGTGGCTGTAGAGCTTCTGCCAAGCGGATCACGCCAATTACGCGCTCGACAGGAACGGGCAATTTAGCGACTGTCAGCTCGGGGGGGATCGGTTCGGCTGCCAATTTAGCCATAACGGTTGCTCCCAAGCCCTGCTGCACCATGCTCAACGTCGTCGAGTCTTCACTCACCTCATACGCTGGGGTGACTGCGTGACCCGCTTCAGCAAAGTAACGCGTGAGGATCTCGTGGCAGCCATCTTCGGGCGGTGGAAAGATGAGGGGATATTGGACCAACCTTTCGAGACTAATGGGATGGGAGTCCGTGTGAGTTTCGGGAGGCAACAGCACCACGTAATAATCATGCAGCAGTTCCCAAGCTTCAAACTCTTCGCTAGTTGGTAGATAAGTAAATCCAACATCGGCCCGACCTTGGCGTACCTCGCTTTCCACATGTTGGTAATGGTTGCATTCGTTAATTTTGACCTGTACGCCGGGATAGCGGGCGCGAAACTGGCGAATGACCTCAGGCAGAATATGGGTCGCAGCACTGCGAAACCCGGCAATGCGAACTTGCCCCTGGTCCAATCCGCGTGCTTGTTGGGCCTGTCGGCTGATGGTTTCTAAA
>JBCBJE010000872.1:0-2046 GCA_038523735.1 Cyanobacteria bacterium J06626_18
ACCATTCACCTGTTCTGAGCTGAGCCTATTGAATCCGGACTGCTTCATCGGGTCTTCAAATCCTTAAAAAAATAGAGAATATTGCGCCAATATTCCTGTGGAAAAATGCCTGATGGTCCGAAAAAAAAATCCCTAACCGAAACGGCCAGGGATTTTAATCAGGGTGCATCTACCAATCCTCCCTACTCACGCCGCCGCGTAAATCCGGGTGCCTATCGCTACTTAATTGAGTCTTCACAGAAGAAGGGCTTCAGAAAGCGCTCGTGCTCGTCGATCCCGGCTAGGAAAGCGCATACTGTAAAGGCCCTAAGCCTTGTTGTCGCTGTCGTCTCAATATCTTGCAAGAATATGACCCATCTGAATCTAACGGTTCCTGACATGGCCTGTGCCGCTTGTGCCGCAACCATCACCAAAGCTATCCAGACGGTGGATGCAGCCGCGTCTGTGCAGGCCGATACCACCACTAAACAGTTAATGGTTGCGACCGCTGCCGCATCCGAACAGGTGAAGCAGGCGATCGCTCAGGCAGGCTACACCGTGCAACCTTAGCTAGAACTGGTAACATGCCTACGCAAGTGGTGTTGCTGGGCGATCAGCCCTATGGAAAATGCAATTTGGCAACAGGCCAATCAAGCTTTAGAGGCTGGCGACTTTGCGGCAGCGGTTGTTCAGTACGAACGGATCTGCGAGCAACAACCCCATGAAGCGCAGGGTTGGTACCGCCTGGGATTGGCTCACCTTTTGCTAAATGGACCTGAGGTCGCCCAGGCGGCCTGGATGAACGTTATCGATCCGATGAACTTTGAGGCGATCGCCCAGCAGGTGGCTAATTTGCTCAGCATCCTGCTGCCCGAGGGCGATCGCCAGTTGCAAAATCGCCGCTTTGGATTGGCAGAACGAATTTTTCGGCAGACTGTAGAACTAGATGAAAGCGCCAACGGGGCCTACCGGGGTTGGGGATTAGCACTGGCTCAACAGGGATTCTATGACACGGCCATTGATATCTGGACACAGTCGATCGCCCTCGCTCCCAACGATCAAGAAGCTTATCGCCTCAGGGCCAAAACCTACGAGCATATTCACGAATGGCCGCAAGCGATCGCAGCTTACCAGGCACTCCTGACGCAGTTTCCGGAGAATGGGAACGCTTACCATAATTGGGGACGTTGTTTGCTGAAGCAGAATGCCCTTGAGCCCGCCATCCAGGCACTTCAGGAAGCTCACCAGCGCCTTCCGCAGAAGAGTTCCCTCTGGGGGGATTTGGGATGGGCTTACTTTCTTCGTGGCGATGCGTTGCCGGCGGGCGCAAGCTGGCAGGCGATGGTGGCCCTGCAGCCGCAGTACTGGCAGGACTTTGCAGGAGCAAGCAGAGTTATTTGCGACAGCCGAGGTGGTTCTCGCCATTCATGGCAGTGGCCTGACTAATACCGTATTTTGCTAACCTGGAACGTCCGTTATCGACCTGTTCCCTGCCTTTTACGTGTATCTTTGCTTCTGGCTAATTGCCAACTGGCGTGAGCTGCCTTACTTCGACATCCTGGGGGAGGCTCCAGAAGACTTGAACTTCCACAACATTCTCTGTCCGGTTGCCCATGCCAAAGACACCTGGGTCGATCCTAAACAGGTTCTGGAGATTTTAGAGCGAGCTGATGTGGCTCCCATGTAGGAAAATCGACACAAGGCTTTGAAGTTAACGTTTGGTTGTTTCTTCCTCTGCCGTACCGATGTTACAGCCCCATACTTGCTTGCGTGATCGCTACGAACTGGAACGTCAACTCGGACAGAACGCCGGGCGGCAGACTTGGTTTGCTCAAGATTGTTCGGCCATGCCCCCTCAGTCCGTCATCGTCAAACTCTTGGGCTTTGTTAATCAA
Source organism: Cyanobacteria bacterium J06626_18 (assembly GCA_038523735.1). Lineage (GTDB taxonomy): Bacteria > Cyanobacteriota > Cyanobacteriia > Phormidesmidales > Phormidesmidaceae > SIO1E4. The sequence goes on from JBCBJE010000872.1 coordinate 1,875, forward strand.
GTGGAATGGGACACCCTGAAGCTATTTGAGCGCGAAGCAAAAATTCTCAAAAATCTGGATCACCCTCGGATTCCTAAATATCGGGATTATTTTTCGATTGACGATCGCGTCTTTTGGTTTGGGATGGTACAGGATTATATTCCTGGCAACTCTTTCAAAGAACTTCTAGGCC
>JBCBJE010000873.1:0-2030 GCA_038523735.1 Cyanobacteria bacterium J06626_18
CAATGCCACGATTATTGAAGTAATAGGAACAAGCTAATGAAAAGTGCAATCGCTATTCGCCACGTGGCGTTTGAGGATTTGGGGAGTCTTGCCAGCGTTCTGGAACAGCGCAACTACAAGATTCGCTATGTGGAAGCCGGAACTGAGGACTTAGGTGCGATCGAGCCGACAAGCCATGATTTGATGATCTTTTTGGGTGGACCGATTGGAGCCTACGACGAGTTCGATTACGCTTTCCTCAAAGATGAGTTCCGATTGTTAGAGCACCGACTTGCAAATGATTTACCAACTCTGGGTATCTGTCTAGGGGCTCAGCTGATGGCACGGGTTCTAGGTGCAAAAGTTTATCCTGGGGACAATGGTAAGGAGATTGGCTGGTTACCGATTAGCCTCAGTCCTGAAGGATGCCAGTCGGTGCTGCGACCCTTGGCTCGGACTGAAGCCGTATTGCATTGGCACGGCGACACCTTTGATCTACCTAAGGACTGTGTTCATTTGGCTGCTAGCAATCAATATCAAAATCAAGCGTTTGCTTACCAGAAAAATAGTTTGGCTTTACAGTTTCATCCCGAGGTGATGCCTCGTTCACTAGAGCAATGGCTCATTGGCCATGCTAATGAAATCAATGGCACAGAAGGAGTAAGTGTTGCCCGCCTCAGGGAGGATACGCGGCGTTATGGGCAGGAACTACCAACTCAGGCGACATTATGCTGGCAAAGCTGGCTAGAGCAAATTGAGTCTTCTTCTAACTTGCAGGAGGATTCATCGCTGGTGAACGCACAAGCTGTTTAGGGTATCGTGCTGCCGTGTTGGTAACGTCAGCAATCAATAAGGATTGAGCAGCTACGGCACCCATGAAAACTTTTGGGGCATCGATACGATTAATGCCGATGCCTTGACTCGAGATGGTTCGTTGAGTAGTTATTATATTAGGTGTCCTTACCAACTATGTTGCTTGTATCGTATAAGCAACAGCATAATTTCTACTGCGCGGACCTAAAGATGTGTCTGGTACTGGCTATTCCCCCCGAGAGAATACTCCCTTCAATATCATCAACGACCCGGTTGAAAATCGCGTCGCCGTCGGCTTGACGAAGGTTTATCAGGCGCTGAAAAGCAGTGCTTGGAGCGGCGCGGGGCAGCAGGGACTGACGCCGACACAAGGAGAGATTCTGCATATACTCCGCTCTCGAGGTGATCGCGCCATGCGGCTCTCAGAAATAGCCGAAGCCTTAGCGGTGACCCCAGCGACTACAAGTGATTCAGTTTCAGCTTTGGTGGATAAGGAACTTGTCGACAAACGCAAATCGCAGGAAGACGCCCGAGCCGTTGCAGTTTCCCTGACAGAGAAAGGTAAGCAGGAAGCTGATCGGGTAGCTAGCTGGCCAGAATTCTTGGTTGAGGCTTTGGGTGAACTTTCTCTTGCTGAGCGGACTATTTTTCTGCAGGGATTGGTCAAGGTGGTACGAGCGCTTCAGGAGCGGGAGGTGATTCCAGTTGCCCGCATGTGTGTGAGCTGTCGTTTCTTCCATCCCAATGTGTACAAGCGTTCTGACCGTCCACATCACTGTGCTTTCGTGGATGCCCCTTTTGGCACTCGCCACCTGCAGATGGATTGTCCCGACCATCAACTTGCCGATGCAAAACAGGCAGAGCTATCCTGGCAGGCTTTTCAGACTGCAGAGCGGGATGAGAGGTTGAATCTTTAGTTGCAAAACGGCTTTACATCGTGGTTTCAGCCAGCGAGCGGCGATGATAGTTGGCCATTCGCTTCCAGGCTTTGCGCCCCTGTTGGCGAATGGCGCGAAGATTGGCGTCGCGGGGATGAGGCGGTGCTTTGCAGTTGCCATGCTGCCAAATTTTGGCATTCTTCTGCGGCGGAATGGCCACCTTGACGGGCTCTTCCCGCGCTCGCAGGGTGTCATATCCCTCTTTTGTCACTTTGAATAGAGAAAAAGCAGAATCAAGGATAACTCCTTGTTTATCCGAGCGCTGATGCCATCTACCCGAGACGCCCGCCCCACAATTCG
>JBCBJE010000874.1:0-2015 GCA_038523735.1 Cyanobacteria bacterium J06626_18
AGCGCTCTCTGGCGAAGCTGAAAAGCATGGCGTGAACTGGGATGAGTTCCGTAAGCAAATGAAGAAAGATCATCGCTGGCACGTAGAAACCTACTAAAGCCGGCGATAGATTTTAGGCAACACTGGCTGGCTTAATAGCCGGATTTTAGAGCCTTATGTGGCGATAAGGTCGTTACAGCTTGGAGAGGTCTGCACACCTCTCCATTTTTGTTTGTATAGTGACGTGCAGGCCGATCAGACACACCTTCCAGTTTCTTATTGCCGGTTCCCTATTCCCTCAAACGTGCTCAGCACAAAATACATCGTCTCACGAGTCAGAACCAGTATTAGGATGGGATGGTTTGAAGATAGAGGCGAAACGTGGCGGTTAAAGTAGGGCTTCTGGGACTAGGTACGGTAGGAGCAGGTACAGCGAAAATCCTGCTCGACCCAACCGAACGACATCCGCTGGTCAGCGAGATTGAGGTGTATCGCGTCGGGGTCCGATCACTCGACAAGCCTCGTGCCGTTGAAATCCCGCTCGATCGCCTAACCCAAAATCTAGAATCTATCGTTAGTGATCCAGATATCGATGTAGTGGTAGAGCTGATTGGGGGCCTGGAACCGGCGCGATCGCTCATCCTGAAAGCCATTCATTGCGGCAAGCACGTCGTCACGGCCAACAAAGCTGTCATTGCTCGCTTTGGAGACGAAATCTTCTCAGCTGCTAACGAAGCAGGGGTATATGTTTTGTTAGAGGCCGCAGTTGGTGGCGGCATTCCCGTCATTCAGCCCCTGAAGCAGGCCCTCGGCGTAAACCGCATTCACGCCGTAACCGGTATTGTCAACGGCACGACGAACTACATCCTTACCCGCATGCAGGCCGAAGGCGGCGATTTCGAGCCAATTTTGCAGGATGCCCAGAAGTTAGGCTACGCCGAGGCAGACCCGACTGCCGACGTGGATGGCCTCGATGCTGCTGATAAGATCGCTATTCTGGCATCGCTGGCGTTCGGTGGGCGCATCAAACTGTCTGGCGTTTATTGCGAAGGTATTCGCCATGTTACTGCTGCCGATATTGCCTACGCCGACCGGCTAGGATTTGTCATTAAGCTACTGGCGATCGCCCGTCACGATACGTGCCCCGTTTCTGCCGAGGTTCTAGATCAGCTACAGCTCCGTGTCCATCCGACCCTCGTTCCCAAAGATCATCCCCTTGCCAGCGTCAACGATGTCAACAATGCCATCTTGGTCGAGGGCGACCCAATTGGGCAGGTGATGTTCTTTGGCCCCGGAGCTGGCGCCGGCCCCACTGCTAGTGCTGTGGTCTCAGATATTTTGAACATTGCAGCGGCCTTGAAATCGCAAGGCACAGACACAAACCTCGCCTCCCAGAACCCACTATTGACCTGCACTCACCAGCATTACTGCAAAGTGAGTTCAATGGCCGATATCATCAGCCGCTTCTATGTACGTCTGCTGGTGAAAGATCAGCCCGGTGTGATTGGCCGACTGGGACTTTGCTTTGGCAACCACGATGTCAGCATCGAATCGGTTGTCCAGATCGATGCACGCAGCAATGTTGCTGAAATTGTTGTGGTGACCCATGAGGTCAAAGAAAGCAATTTCCAAACCGCCCTCAGCGAAGTTCGGGAGTTTATGGAGACGCAGGCTGTACCGAGTGTGTTGCGGGTTTTGTAGAGTAAAAAGCCACTGAGATAGTGCACCAGATAGGTGAGTTAACTACTTCGCATGACCAGAATTTGACACAGTCACTCAGCCAAAGGTCTGATCAATTAAGCGATCAACTCACACAAGCTATGGATGATGAATACCAACGGACAGCTCGTTATTGGCATTGGCATCGTATGGGGGCTCAGTATTTCAGCTGCGATGGGAGAGGTATCACCTGCCAGAGCTATAGCAACACCTGCAAGGTTAGATAGCTCTGGCAGGTGATACCTCTCCCATCGCAGCTGAAATACTGAGCCCCCATACGATGCCAATGCCAATAACGAGCTGTCCGTTGGTATTCA
>JBCBJE010000875.1:0-1996 GCA_038523735.1 Cyanobacteria bacterium J06626_18
TGACCATAATGGATGGATAGTGAGGGAGCGTTACAACTCTGATCTTACCCATCAACTATCGACTGACGCACCACTAGAGACTATTCGAGCCGCGATCGCTCAGCCAAGGATCGCACTTTAAATGACCGCGATCGTGCCCGCAAGGCCGCTAAATTCTGGTTGGCTTCAAAGTCCTGACAAGACATTGCCGCCTCAGTTAACACTCCGACAGGGTTGACGGCACACATTAATCGTGACTCACCCGTGAAATAGCGGCAGTTGCCGCAGGGAAACTGACAACTGCGCTGCTGTAACCGACGATGTTGGGCGACCTTCCTCAAGTGCCTGCCCATAAAAAGACCTAGGCACAGAATTGTACTGACCAGGTACAAAACAATACAGAAGGCACTGATCAGAGCTTGGGGCGAAATCATAGCGTCAACTCAACGAGTGATAAACCCGATTGATAGGTTGATGGCTGCCAAAACTCCAAAATGGGCCGGCTCGAGCGGTCAGGATATTCATAGTGAAAGAAATGTCTACCCTCAGGGCATTCCCAGAGGCGATCGCCCGGTTTCAACCACTGCTTCCACAAAATCTTGGCATTGGCATCCATAATGACGTCTTGAGAGCCATGGCATACCAACAGAGGCGGTTCAATTCTCCCCTGCGACACGGTATCGCGATGGCCCAAGGAATGAGGAGCCAGTTCGGTATCGAGCACCTGCGCCAGCAATTTCGCAATACCGGCTGCTTTGGCAGGCGATTGCGGGCCAAACAGTAAGCGCACCATCTGATTTAGGACTGTAGCTCGATTGCAGGGGAGCAGTTGCCTCAGGGCATAGTAGTGGGCGTGCCAGCCAGCGGCTGGTTTGGCCCCTACTGACAGCAGCGTTAGCGACTTGACCTGCTCAGGATACTGACGCGCATATAGCAACCCAACAATCCCACTCAAACTATGACCAATGAGGTGAACGGGCTGCGACTGCTGTTTCAAGTAGTTGTGGAGCAAGTCTATGGCTACTTCAATAGAGCAGGGTTCATCTGCTGTTTGAATGTAGCTCCAGCAACGGACATCAGCCTGCTGATTGAGGCGCTTAAAAAGCCGCTGATCAAATTGTTTAAGCAGGGGATTGGTACAGAGCCACAAACCATCGGGAGTATCTGACATAATGCTTATCCAAAATATAGCTTGACTGCATCCAGACCTTTGATTTTCGCTGAGACGAAAAACTCCGGTTTGCCAATCAGATAGGGTTCAGTTGTCAGAAAACTGGCAGTCGGTCTGACCCGAGCTGACCGACTACCAGTGGACCTGGAATATTACCGATGCGCTAACCTACAGCCCCATTTCCGATTTGATCTGAGAACACCAAGTCTGAATGCGGGATTCTGTCTTTTCCGACTCGTTGTCATCATCCAATGCCAGACCGCAGAACTTGCCATCCCGGATAGCCTTCGATTCGCTGTGGTCGTAGCCATCAGCCGGCCAGTACCCAATGGTCTTGCCCCCTAGCTCCGAAATTTTCTCTTCCAAAATACCCATCGCGTCTTGGAAATTGTCGGCGTAACCCACCTGGTCACCGGTACCAAAGTAAGCAATAGTTTTGCCGCCGAAGTCAACCTCATCCAAGTCTTCAATGACCGCATCCCAATCGTCCTGCACATCACCAATGTTCCAGGTGGGGCAGCCAATAATAAGGTAGTCATACTCAGCTAAGTCGCCGACGCTTTTTTCGCTGATGTCGTGGAGATCGACAACTGAGTCGCCACCCAGTGCAGACTGAATCTGTTCAGCCGCATCAGCGGTTTTGCCTGTGGTTGATCCGTAAAACAATCCAACTTTTGCCATGATGATCTGTACTTTTGATGAGGGGTAACTGAAGTTAGCGCTTGCTGCGCTGAGAACCAGTGTTCATTAAGAAAAGAGCCGAGGAACACCACAGTGATCAAGCATCTAATGAAGTTAACAACTCTGTAAAATCCGAGATGGCAACTCCGCAGGACACGTAATCAA
>JBCBJE010000876.1:0-1993 GCA_038523735.1 Cyanobacteria bacterium J06626_18
AGGGTCTGTGAGTGGCCCGGCCCGCGTGGCCCATACTGGGGTGGATGTCGCCAACTTCAACCCCGGCGAGATTTTGGTAGCTCCTCGCACCAGCGCGGACTTTGTGGAGGCGATTCGGCAGGCCGGTGGCATTGTGACTGAGGATGACAGTCTAACGAGTCATGCTGCTATCATCGGTCTGCGATTAGGTATTCCCGTTATTGTAGGTGTGAAGAATGCCACAGAAATGATTCGGGACGGCACGATTCTGACATTGGATACTCGCCGCGGCATGGTTTACTCCGGTGCATTGGGTGCCGTTAAGGTCGAAACGTCTTTGGCAGTTTGAAGTCGGTGCATTTGGAGTGAGAGCAGTCCGTTTGCTGAAAGGGGAAAGCGGCAAGAGCAGGTTGTGTTTTCTACATCAAAGTCAAAAGAGTGACAGTTTAAGGTCGAGAAATAGGCTAGTTTAATTTATGTAAACATCTAATTATTGAAGACCCTGATGTCAGTAGACCTATGAAATTCCCCGAGAAGCTGACATTGCTATTTGTTGATGGCTACAACATCATCGGAGCATGGCCGGAGTTGGCACACGTGCGTGACGCTGAAGGCTTGGAACCAGCTAGAGATCAGCTGATTGAAGTGCTGACGAACTATACGGCATACCAGGGTTGGCAAACGCGGGTGGTTTTTGATGCCTACGCGCAGAGGCAACCGGGGCTGAGTGAAACCGTGACCGATAGTCTACTGATTCACTACACAGACTTTGGGCAAACAGCAGATACCTGCATCGAGAGGTGGTGTGCTCAACTCCGGAATCGCATCCGATTCACAAATCAGCGCTTGATTGTCGCGACGTCTGACCAGGATCAGAAAAACACTGTAACTGGCTATGGAGCGGAGTGGATGTCGGCCCGGCGGCTGGCGCTGGAGGTGGATGGTACGACCCGCCAGGGGCAAAAGCATCATCAAACTAAGGGATTTCAGCGTAAATCGAAGCGCTTGAGTAACATCCTCAAGCCTGATGTGCAAGATCGCTTGAGGTTGCTTCGGGCGCAGTTGGAAGGACAGTCTCAGTAAGGCTTGCATCATCTTTCCCGCAAAGATTGGCTCGAATGTTGCCAAAAGGGACAATGTCTCGCTAGTATATATATCGCAATCCTCAGTAGCTCAGTGGTAGAGCGGTCGACTGTTAATCGATTGGTCGTAGGTTCGAACCCTACCTGGGGAGTTTTAAATAGAGACGCCATGGAAGACGATTTCGTTTGCGATCGCCCAGCTGTTCTCGACTCAATCTTAGAATCGACGAAGGCTTTGGGCTTTGACAAAGCATCGGAGTCCAAAACGGGCGCGCTTCTCAAGGTACTAGCAGCTGCTAAGCCGGGTGGTAATTTTTTAGAGATTGGTACGGGGACAGGGGTATCCGCCGCCTGGATTTTACAAGGCATGGATGACCGCTCAACTCTGATCAGCATTGATACTGATGCTTCTGTTGTGGCAGTTGCCAATCGATTCTTAGGAACCGATAAGCGTGTGAGTTTTATTTGTCAGGATGCGGTGCAGTGGCTCCAGGCAAATCCAAGCAGCCAGTTTGATTTCATCTTTGCGGATGCATTACCTGGCAAGTTTGTGGAGCTCGACTTAGCGCTGGCTGTCCTTAAAAGAGGGGGACTCTATATAATCGATGACCTCTCACCTCAGGAAAATTGGCCGGCAGATCATGCCTCAAAAGTCCTAACGCTTATTTCGGCGATCGAATCAAGGTCCGATCTGAAGTCGGTTCGAATGGTATGGGCGTCTGGCTTAATGGTGGCTGTGAAATCTGACTAAGGGGTCGGCGCTCAAATAACATCCCAACACAAAGCCAACATGCGGTATGGGTTGGCCAGTGCCCAACCCATATGAGTAGTGTGCTGTTCACCAGAAAATCCCTAACGTTTAACGGCGCAGCTTGAAGGTAAGATGGGCTGCGATCGCGTATAGCAAAACGACCATGATTACTAGACTGTGG
>JBCBJE010000877.1:0-1971 GCA_038523735.1 Cyanobacteria bacterium J06626_18
GTGGCTTTGGCGCATTCAGTTAGGTAGGCAGCCCCGCGATCGCTGCGATTAGGTGTTCCCGTTGTCATCACCATATGCTTAACACCGTCCAATCGCACAGCAGCTTCGGCGACTTCGGCAAGTTGTTCGGGCGTTTTGCGGGCAATAGTGCGATCAGCCTCCAGGGATTGCTCGATGGCGCAAAACTGGCAAGCGGTGCTGGTGTCCCGGTAACGCATGCAGGTTTGCTGCACGGTGGTCGCCAGGACGTCATGGCTGTGCAACAAAGCAATTTTCCAGTAGGGAATGCCGTCAGCGGTCGCTAGGCTGTAGAACTTGGGCTGCTGTGGAAAAGCGATCGCCGCCACATCTTGGCTGTCGTGAAGCAGCATCCCTTTACGAGGTCCAGACGTCTGCACCGAATATGCCGACTGACTAGCCGTGCCTGTGTAGATCGGCACCATTACCGTCGTGTCGCCGATGGTAACGGCTTTGTGGTCAGAGGGGCCAGCGCCCCCTTTACGGCCAGCCGCCCCAATTGTCGGGTCAATCAGCTTAAGCCCACGAGTCTGGAGGTCGGTGATTAGGCGTTGTTTGTTCATTGCAGTCAGACAGGGAATAATTCGTCAAGTTGTCTAGCCCCTCTCTTTTCTGAGCCCAACAGTGGATAAATCTTGCAAACCAGGACCGTGCCGTTAGCTTGACTGCAGATCTGGGGTGAACTCTAGGAAACTAGTTTCTGGAGTGGGAGGGGGTGTCATTTCAGGCGGTAGAGTTGAGGATGCCTGAGGACTATGGGTATTGGCTACCACGGAGCCTACCGGCGCTGGGAAATCAGTCGCAGCTGTCACCATCGGCTGCATCACCGACCAAGCGGCCTGGTTGACGTGAAGCTGCAGCAAATCGGGACGCGAGTAGTGGCCTATGGAGTCCATCATGCGTTTGCGCTTAGTGATGAGGGAAAAGTCGAGATCGGCGATCGCCATCCCCTCTCCTTCAACAATCGGCTCACACAACGGCACCCCTTCCGGGCTAATGATGGCTGTGTAGCATCCGCCGCTCAATACTTTCTGCAGCTTCTCATCGGGAGTGATTTGCGCTTTCTGGACATCCGTCAGCCAACCTGTTGCATTCACCACAAAACAGCCAGATTCCAAGGCATGGTGCCGCATTGTGACTTCAATTTGGTCACCAAAGATTTGCCCCACCATGGAACCCGGAAACTGCCCGCAGTGAACCTGTTCGTACTGAGCCATGAGAGCAAACCGAGCAAGGGGATTGTAATGTTCCCAACAGGCCAGGGACCCAAGCCTTCCCACAGCGGTATCTAATGCAGTGAGTCCAGCCCCATCGCCTTGGCCCCACACCATCCGCTCGTGATAAGTTGGCGTAATTTTCCGCCGCTTCAGCAGCAGAGTTCCATCCGCCTCAAAAATAAGCTGTGTGTTGTAGAGAGACCCACCGTCACGCTCGTTAACCCCAAGGACAATCACTATTTCATAAGAACGAGCAGCCCGGCTCACAGCATCCACCACTGGTCCCGGTACTGTCACGGCTTCCTCATACAGCTGCATATGTGCTTTACCCATCAGCACGGGGGGCTGTACGAAGGAGAAATACGGATAGTAGGGAATGAAGGTTTCTGGAAAGACAATCAGCTGCACGCCTTCCTTAACTGCCGTAGCGATCGCCTCCAGAACTTTCTCAGTCGTCCCATCGCGACTAAAGAGCACGGGACTCAGCTGCACAGCAGCAGCACGAACAGTCTTGGTGTAGTCCATGGCTAAGAAAGTGATTTTGGACGTTAACCCAGAGCGGTTATTGGTGGTTCGCTATTCGTTGTTTGTTATTTGTTGATAGTTCATAGTCGGTAGGACAACCGCGAGGCTATTACCATGAACGACGAACCAAGAACCAACCCCCAATAACCAACCAATTAAAAAAGAGCCAGTACCCAGGCAATATAAAAGGAGAGAACACACACACACACAC
>JBCBJE010000878.1:0-1956 GCA_038523735.1 Cyanobacteria bacterium J06626_18
CGAAATTTCGCATCTTTACGGTCATCTCTGTTTCCCTATCAAGGATATTTGGGTGCAAGGACAGCGAAATGGCCTCAAGCAGAACCTCTCTCGTACCATCGGAATTGTCGCCTTACCGCCCCAACCTGAGATGTGTGTACGCCGTAGAGCTCAGACACAATGCTCGGAGCTGCTTAAAGTAGACCGTAGAGAAAAGATGCCTTTTTCATCGAGCAAGTGCCGCGAAATCACAATTCGAACATGCGATGTGAAACGACTCTCGAAGTTACCGATGAAAGCATACTTACAGCCGAGCGAAATTATCGATTGGCAGGAAGCAGCCATCCTCGACATCGCGCGATCGCTAGCGTCAGGAGCGCAAACCGTAGAAGCGATCGCCCAAGCCTGCTTCGAGTGGGTTCGCGACGAAATCCATCACAGTGTGGATTATCAGCTGAACCCCGTCACTTGCCGTGCTTCGGAAGTCTTGCAACACAAGACCGGCTACTGCTATGCCAAGAGCCATTTGCTAGCAGCCCTCCTCCGCGCCAACCATATCCCCACTGGATTTTGCTATCAGCGACTGAGCCTAGACGAAACAGGCTCTCATTACTGTTTACACGGCTTAAACGCCGTCTATTTACCCAAATTCGGCTGGTACCGGCTAGACGCACGCGGCAATCGCGAAGGGGTTGATGCTCAGTTTGCCCCACCCTATGAGCAACTGGCCTTCAAGCTCCAGTTTGCCGAAGAAGCCGACTTTCCAGACATTCTGCCAGAACCGCTGACAGTTGTCATCGAACTACTACAAACCCAGCACACCTGGGATGCCGTGCTTCGCAACCTACCAGACGCGACCGCGATCGCCTGAACTCCTCGTTAGTGAATGGGAGAGTTCAGGTGTGGTTACTCAGGGGATGCTTCCTCAGGGGCTGCTTCCTCGGGGGCCGCTTCTTCAGCTGTTGGCAGTGATTGGATGTACTGCAGGGTTTGTGAGGAAGGCACGAACTGGATGAGTTCTAGTAGCTGGTTTAGCTCTGAGTCATTGGTGCTCATATTTTCCAGAATTGCTTCAAAGCTGACGACATCAATATCGATGCGTCCTTCGAGGTCAGGATTTTGTTCAATCAGCGGTGACAGTTGTGCCTGTAGGTCTTGCAGAGAGAAGAACATCGGCAGTGTTTCATTATTGGTCAGCAAATACTGATCATTCTCAGCGTTGACTGCGGCAAACAGAGGAACTCCCTGAACCTCAGTGTTCACGATGTCCGAGGCTTGATCGACGGACTCAGTACTGGGAATGTACACCAGAGAGTTGGGACCATCTAACTGAACCGATGCCTCGGTGTAGAGTTCGCTGAGGGGGAGCACTGCAATGTTGGCATCACCGGCAAATTCCGCTTGGTCGGATTCCGCTTGGGTCAGAAAGTTTTCTGCTTCTGCAGAATTAATGAAAACGATGGGAACCTGAATTTCAGTCTCTTCATTATTAACGCTTGCGGTCAAAGACTGACCTTCACCATTAACAATCAAGAATACGGGGACGTTGTTCAATTTTTCGAGGATTTGCTGCTCTGTCAAAGCGAGGGCACTTTGTGGCAGCAGCGCCAAACCAGATAAGGCGACGCTTGCGAGACTCAAGGGGGTTAGTTTGTCGATAACGCCTTTCATCGGTGCCCAGTTAACCTTTGTAAACAACATAGCTACCCTACCGAGTCCCATGATTTCAAGGGCAATTACACACCTAGAGCGACTCCGGGCGTGGGTAGAGCTGCGCCATTCTGGATGCATACTAGCAGTTGCTGGAGAAGGTGTGGCCTAAGCCTATCCAGTTTAAAATCTATCTGACTGGCAGCAACGCAGCTCGTACAGGATGCTCAGATATTCACGCTAGACTAATTAAATCGGGATGACAGGATTCGAACCTGCGACATCCTGCTCCCAAAGCAGGCGCGCTACCAAGCTGCGCTACATCCC
>JBCBJE010000879.1:0-1947 GCA_038523735.1 Cyanobacteria bacterium J06626_18
GATATCCTGGTTATCCACAATCCAACTGTCGCAGCTCACTTTCGCCGCGAGTTCGATCGCTTGGCCGAAGCTGCCGATATGGGCATCACCGAAACCCTACAAGAGCGCCTTCAGCGACAGCGCAAAACGTGTGGCTTATCTTAACGATCCCAGAACCCCGGTTTCTCTTGGAAAAATTCGACACCTAGAACCTCGGTTTCTTTTAGACAGTTCACTCGTATCTGTTACCCAAGCGAAGAAACCGGGGTTCTGTTCTTGAGAAACCGGGATTCCACGACCAATTCCCGCAAAATGCCGTCAAACCCGATACAGTAAAAGAATGTAACGTTTCTCAGATTTGAACCCAAAGGTGACAAAACTTATGCGCGTGATTCTGATGACCGGTAAAGGCGGAGTTGGCAAGACCTCTGTGGCAGCCGCGACCGGCCTTCGTTGCGCTGAACAAGGCTACAAAACGCTCGTTCTCAGCACCGATCCAGCGCACTCCCTGGCCGACAGTTTTGACATGGAATTAGAGCACGCGCCCCGCCAGGTCCGGCCTAACCTTTGGGGAGCCGAACTTGATGCACTTATGGAGCTGGAAGGCAACTGGGGGGCAGTGAAGCGCTACATTACTGAAGTCCTGCAGGCACGTGGGCTAGAAGGTGTTGAAGCAGAAGAACTGGCGATTCTGCCTGGTATGGATGAAATTTTCAGCCTCGTCCGTATGAAGCGCCACTACGATGAGGGCGAGTTTGATGTGCTCATCATTGACTCGGCGCCAACAGGTACTGCACTGAGGCTGCTTAGCCTCCCGGAAGTTGCGGGCTGGTACATGCGCCGCTTCTACAAACCGTTTGAGGCCGTTTCGGCGGCGTTGCGACCTTTGGTAGAACCGCTCTTTCGTCCTGTAGCTGGGTTCTCATTGCCGACGAAAGAAGTAATGGATGCACCCTACGAGTTTTACGAGCAGCTGGTGGAACTGGAGAAGGTGCTCACTGATGCCTCGACAACGTCCGTTCGACTCGTGACGAATCCCGAAAAGATGGTAATCAAGGAGTCTCTGCGGGCTCACGCTTACCTCAGCCTCTACAACGTCGGGACCGATTTGGTCATTGCCAATCGCATCATTCCTGAATCGGTTCAAGATCCTTTCTTTCAGCGTTGGAAGGAACAGCAGCAAGAGTATCGCCGCCAAATTCATGACGACTTCCATCCCCTGCCCGTACGCGAAATTCCCCTCTATTCTGAGGAAATGTGTGGCATGGCGGCCTTAGAGCGTCTGAAAGATACCCTATATGGTGAGGATGACCCAGCCCAGGTGTACTACAAGGAAACCACACTGCGAGTGGTTCAAGACGGTGATAACTATCGGCTTGAGGTGTACTTGCCAGGCGTACCGAAGGATCAAATCGAACTCAGCAAGTCAGCTGATGAACTCAATATCCGCATCGGTAATCATCGTCGTAATCTGGTCTTGCCACAGGCTCTAGCTGCCCTCAACCCAGCCGGAGCCAAGATGGAAGAAGACTACCTCAAAATCCGATTTGCAGCTGCCTAAGCGGGCTTACCTTTAGAACATGGCTATGAGAAGGCTGATGCCAACAATAGCCAGGAGAATGATCCAGATGCGGTGGCGTTGCCATATCAGCTTGAGAGGAGACGACTGTGGCTTGTAGTTAATCACCTCTTCGGTTGCGTTAACCGACCGATATAGGGTGCAAGTTTTGGCGTGAGACCGCTGAGGTAGAGTGCAGGAATCGTCTTCTTGGTAAGCGCAACTGCTGCAGAGAATGGCTTCACCGACAGCCCGATGTAGCTCAATGCCGGGATGACCGTGGGCTTTGAGTTCTAAGCGACAGTACGGACACACAATATCCGTCACTTCAATGTAAGACTGGCAGCGAGGGCAGGTTGACATACTCTTTTGTAAACAGTTGTCTCTTTATCCTATCTTTCAGGATTAAC
>JBCBJE010000880.1:0-1904 GCA_038523735.1 Cyanobacteria bacterium J06626_18
CCGGTATGGATGACTACTTGAGCAAACCGATCCTCATGGAAGATCTGACCAGCCTGCTGCAGCGATGGATTGAGCGAAGGGAAAACTCGTAATCATCTCCTCCTGGTAAAGGCGTCGATGTGCGGCCTCATCCCCCTATCACCTGGCAACCGTCACCTACCTGTTTGAAGGCGTGCTAATGCACCGCGATAGTTTGGGAACTGTGCAGGAAATTCGGCCCGGTGCGGTTAACTGGATGACAGTGGGACGGGGATTGTCCATTCGGAGCGATCACCCGACGATACCCGTGACCAAACCGTTACCCTACATGCGATTCAAACTTGGGTGGCCTCGCCTGAGGAGCATGAAGAAACGAAACCAGCTTTTCATCACTACCTCGCCACCGAATTGCCACAGTGGGAAGCAAACGGCGCGATCGCCAAGCTAATTGCTGGCAGTGGTGGACAATATACGTCGCCATACGTCGCCGGTACAGACCTTTTCACCCATGCTGTATCTGGACATTCAGCTCAACGAAGGGGGATGAGGATGAGTTTATCCCGTTACCAGAAGATACGAGTCCTCTGTAGGACGAATGGCACAGTTTCCACAGGATGAAACCGATCCTCAATGTGATCCCAAAATGAAAATTCTCAGTGTAAGTGAAGCCCAAGCAAACCTCTTGAATTTGCTTGAACAGGTCAACGAAGACCACCTTCCACGCCAAATTACGAGTCGTAAAGGCAAGGCAGTTTTGCTATCCAAAGAGGACTGGGATAGTCTACAGGAGACGCTTTATGCTGGGCTTGTAGTCCGCTAGAAAGGTTGAGCAAGAAGATGATTGGTGATCGGAGGAGGTCTTCTTAAAACAGTTAGATGGACTGGATGATTAAACGAGGAAGCTATGGTCAGTTCAGAGTCAGCTATCAGCGCCGCCCTTAAAGCTTACAACTTATTTGCTCAGGGTTGGACGACGGGCGACTTCAACCCCTATATCGAACTGCTTGCCGATGAGATGATCTTTTGGTTTCCGATGGGAAGGCATCGGGGCAAGTACGAGGGGGCTGAGGGTCGGCAGCAGATGATTGCCAAATGTCGCGATCATGAAGCTGCAGGCGATCGCCTGAACTTCTCAGAACCCCACTATGTTTTGACCGATGGAAATTCGGTCATGTTTGAATTTGAATCAGAAGGGCTGTACGGGGGCAAGCCTTACAAAGGCCACAACGCGATCGCCTTTACAATCCAAGGTGGCAAAGTGAGCGGCTTTCGTGAATACTTTGGTGACCTGGGAGCCTAGCAGCCCGCACACGATCTATGGCAACGTCTGAAATCTAAGGGGCTATACCGATGGAGAAGGGACGGCTAGAAGCCTTCAGCGATGGTGTCCTTGCTATCATCATCACCATTATGGTGCTGGAGTTTGAAGTTCCCGAGACCGCAGAACTCACTTCTCTGCAACCCCTATTTCCCAAGATTCTCAGCTATGTATTGAGCTATCTCTATTTGGGAATTTATTGGAATAATCATCACCATCTCTTGCAAGCAACGCGGCGGGTGAATGGTCGCATTCTCTGGGCCAATCTTCATCTGTTGTTCTGGCTGTCCCTGATTCCGTTTGCGACTGCCTGGATGGGAGAAAATCGCTTTGCAACAATACCAGTTGCTTTGTATGGCTTCGTCCTCTTGGCATCGGCGGTGGCCTATTCTCTCCTGAGTCGCACACTCACTGCTCATCGCGAGAACAGATCTATCCTTGCGAAGGCACTGGGCAAAGACTTGAAAGGAAAGCTTTCCATTGTTATTTATGTTGTTGCGATTCCGCTAGCTTTTGCAACAGCATGGATTGCCTGTGCGCTTTATGTTTTGGCCGCAGCAATATGGCTCATTCCTGATCGCCGCATTGAGAACACAGTAGCGCTTAG
>JBCBJE010000881.1:0-1902 GCA_038523735.1 Cyanobacteria bacterium J06626_18
ACTGGTTTTCTCGAAATCGAACCGTCTGGCAACGTAGCCTCAGTTGGCTCGGAGCGCTCCTGATTAGCGTACCGTTGCTGTTGGGGTGGCCGACGGTTGCCATTGCCCGCGAAGGCTCTCCGGCGACCTCCATTCAGCCCTATCTGGATCAGGTGGCGAGTCGTGTTAGCGAGTTCACCCTCGACAATGGCATGAAGTTTATTGTGCTGAAGCGTCGTCAGGCTCCCGTGGTGTCCTTTATGCTCTACGCCAACGTGGGGGCAGTCAATGAGGCCGATGGGCAGACGGGGCTAGCCCACTACCTCGAACATTTGGCCTTCAAGGGAACGCAGGAAATCGGCACAACCGATTATGCTGCCGAGAAAGAGCTGTTAGACGAAATGGATGCGGTGTTTGCTCAGGTCCTGGCGGCAGAGGATGCCGGACAGATGGAGCAGGCAGAAGAACTGCGATCGCAGTTAGAAACGCTCCGAACGGAAGCCGCTCAATATGTCGAGCAAAACAAATACGGCCAAATTATTGAACAGGCTGGCGGCGTCGGACTCAACGCGACGACGGGCGCCGATGCCACCCGCTATTTCTACAATCTCCCGTCTAACAAGCTAGAACTGTGGATGTCGCTGGAATCCGAACGGTTCCTGGAGCCTGTCTTCCGCGAGTTTTACGAAGAAAAAGAGGTGATTCTAGAAGAGCGACGGCTGCGGGTTGACAACGATCCTGTCGGCAAGTTGATTGAGGTCTTTTTGGAAGAAGCTTTTGAGTCGCATCCCTATCGCCGTCCCATCATTGGGTATCAGGAAGACCTGTATGTTGCGACTCGTGATACCGTGCAGCAGTTCTTCGATACCTACTATGGCCCCGATAACTTAATTGGCATCGTTGTGGGCGATGTGGACCCCGAGGAAGTGCAGCAAATGGCTGAAGCGTATTTTGGTCGGTTTACCTCACGCGCCTTACCCGCCGAAGTCACTATCGCTGAGCCACCCCAGACAGAAACCAGAGAATTTACCCTCTCTTTGCCTTCTCGCCCTTGGTATATCGAGGGCTATCATCGTCCTAGTATCAATGATCCTGACCACTCGATTTACGGCATGATCGAGAGCATTTTGGTTCGGGGCCGCACCTCTCGCCTGTATAAGGATTTGGTAGAAGATCAGCAGATTGCGCTGGATGTCGGCAGTGTCAACGGATTTCCTGGCGACAAGTACTCAAACATGCTGCTGCTGTATGGACTCACAGCTCCCGGCTATATGCCTGATGACATCGCTCCCCTGATGCACAAGCATCTGGAAGATCTGGTGACGGAGCCTGTTTCTCCCGAAGAGCTTGATCGCGTCAAGACTCAAGCTCGTGCCGGTCTTCTAAGACAGTTGGACTCCAATAGTGGTATGGCAGCGTTATTGGCGGAATACGAGGCTAAGACGGGCTCTTGGCGCAATGTCTTCACTGAGCTAGAAACCATTGAGTCCGTGACGGCAGAAGATATTCAACGGGTTGCCCAAGCAACATTCCAGCCTGAGAATCGCACTGTTGGCAAACTCATCTCAGCAGAAGATTCCTGAGTCGTCTGTAGCTGGTGTGCCTCAATGTCAAAAACTTCGATGATTTGGTGCCCTTCTGGCCTCTTCTCGTTCTGTGTCCACTCCTACTGTGAAATGCGCTATGCGTCGGTTTGACTCTTTCCCAAAACTACGTCGTTTGCGGTGGCTCCCTTGGTGCCTGGGGATGATCACGCTTGTCGGGGTCTTAGCCCTGAGCTGGCAACCGGCAGCGATCGCCCTCACGCCCAGGCACTATACAGAGTTGGAGTTTCCACCGCTGCGTGAAGTTCAGATTCCCGACTTTGAGCGCTACGAACTAGCGAATGGCTTGGTCGTTTACCTCATGGAAGATCATGAACTC
>JBCBJE010000882.1:0-1891 GCA_038523735.1 Cyanobacteria bacterium J06626_18
CGTCCTGTCGGCAGATGGGCGGTTTGCCTACGTTGCTGAGACGGATGGACCGCCCCCCGAAGGCGCAACTCAATTCAGTGACATTGCGCCCAGTCCCACGGTTCGAGCTATTCGCATTGATGATTCCTCGTTAGCGGGAGAGATGATGCAGGAAGTGGAAACAGCGGGTCGTGCTATAGGGTTATCGCTGCGTCCGCAAGGCGACCTCCTAGCTGTCAATGTCGGCAACACAGAACGGCCTCAGATCGGCTTCTTACAGGTCAGTGAAGATGGAGGCTTAAGCAATTTCACCCTGGCTGATTTACCGGACGTCACGATTTCACCGGGTGACCTAAAGTGGAGCCCCGATGGTGAACTTTTGGGGGCGACCTTTCCGGGGGATGACGCGGCTCGGTTCTATAGCGTGAGCCTGAACCAGGAAATCCCCACCGTTGAACAACTCGGCGATAGCATCATCACGGGCAAGTTTCCGGGGGTGGGTCATTGGTCGCCGGATGGGCGTTACTTTTTTGTCACCAACCTCTATTGGTTTGGTGGCGCATCAGATAACTTCTTTGGCTCGAATGTTTCAACCATCAAAGCGATTCGTGTGGATCGTTCGCCTGCTGCCGAGCATGTTGCCGTCTCCGCAGCGCCAGCGGGAGCCTCTGCAGAAGAGTTTGCGATCGCACCCGATGGTCGTACGTTGGTCACCCTCAACATGGAAAATTCTTTTCTCACTCCTGAAGACCCCAGACTGACTTATCATTCTTCGCTCACCCTGATGACTTGGAATGCTGAGCGTGAGCAGCTAATCGATCGGGGAACCTACCCGTTTGAAGGGATTCTGCCGGAAGGCATTACCTTTGACAGCTCAGGGCAGTTTTTAGCCGTGGCTAACTTTGCCCATTCCAACCCCCGTCGGCCCATTGAAGAAACGACCCTGGATTTTTGGCGCGTCGTTGATGAACCGGCTGGTCTCATCAAAATGGACCTGCAAATACCGGTGATGCGCGGTGCCCATGTTGTTGAAGTGTCTCCTTGAAGGTGAGCTATGAACCGTCCTAAATGGTTTTCGCGACTCATTTTAGGTTGCCTGTCTATTGGTCTTGCCATTGCGGTAACCCATTTCACCCGCGCGGAGATGCCTTATGTACAAACGGCCTCTCCGAGTTATGAAACGCCTTACGGGGAAGCTGACGGGGAAACTGCTGAAACAGCTCCAGCATCTCAGCAGGTGAGCTTTCCGAGCGACTATGCCCAAAATTTTGTGCAATACGCCACCGTTGACTGTCCCAACAGTCGCATCGTCCGCAAGATGTTTGTCAATCCAGAAGCGTTGTCAGCACTCCAATCTAGCGATATGCCATCCAGCGGCACGGTGCTGGTCATGGAAACACACTCCGCTCAACCCGGCAGCGACGGACGCCTGACGCCCACGCGGTTAAACAATGTGTTTGTGCGAGAAAAGCGTGATGACTGGCAGGTTAATGAAGACAGTGGAGACTGGCGATCGGCCTGGTACAGCCCATCCGGTGACTTGGTCTCTAACAGTCAAGAATCTTGTATCGGCTGCCATACGATGGTGCGCGATTCTCATCCTGAGAGGCAGCGCCAACGCGATTACACCTTTACGCTGCCAGCCTTACTCGCCGCCGCCCAAACTGGACAGTTGCAGCATCAAGAGACAGAGTTTGGCACCTCTGTTTGTCGCTAGTCATTCAAATTCTGGCTGTAGGCTATGTGTGATGTGGTTCAGGTGAGCGAAGTCCTAGAAACTACCGGGTCACTATCAGCAGAGTCGAATGGATGCCGATAATACCGAAACGCAACAAAAATTCTGGTTTCAATGCCTGGTAGTCCTAAACAGGTAAGGATGCATTGTAGTGGTGTATGAAGTACCAGATTGCGC
>JBCBJE010000883.1:0-1881 GCA_038523735.1 Cyanobacteria bacterium J06626_18
ATTAGGACGGAAACCGGGATTTTGGAGGATTCTCAGAGTGAGGATCGTTCAGTTGAAATTGCTGAGGGCTTTGGAGCTAACGTCGTTCAGTTCCACTTCAATGGACGTTGGCCCAAAAAGAAGAACTGGTCCTTAGACAATCTACCTTTCCGCAATGAGTGGGTTCTCATTGTCGACTGTGACGAACGTATTACCCCGGAACTCTGGAACGAGATCGAGCAGGCTATTCAGCAGCCAGACAATAGTGGCTACTACCTGAATCGCCGGGTCTTTTTCCTCGGTCAATGGATTCGCTTTGGCGGCAAGTATCCCGATTGGAACCTCAGATTATTTCGCCACAAACAGGGGCGCTACGAAAATCTGAAGACCGAGGATATTCAGAACACAGGCGACAATGAGGTTCACGAGCACGTCGTCATTGAGGGGGGTGAGGTTGGCTATCTGAAATACGATATGCTCCACGAAGATTTTCGGGACTTGTTTCATTGGCTGGCCCGCCACAACCGCTACTCCAATTGGGAAGCGCGCGTTTATTACAACATCCTCACCGGCAAAGGAGAAGATGGCACGATTGGTGGCAAGCTATTCGGCGATGCCGTACAACGCAAGCGGTGGTTTAAGCACAAGTGGGTCAAGTACGTGCCCTTTAAACCTTTCATGCGATTCATTTGGTTCTACTTCATCCGTTTGGGATTGCTAGATGGTCGGGCCGGCTACATTTATGGTCGTCTCCTCAGTCAATACGAGTATCAGATTGGGGTCAAGCTTTACGAACTGCGGAACGGCGGCAACCTTAATCCCGGCAAGGCCAATGAGGCGTTAGCGAGCAGTCAAGAAGAGTCCCAATCCGTTGCCCCTGCCAATGTGCCGTAGGGATGAGGAATCAATTGATATGACGCGATTCTCGGCATCGGCTGAATCCATTCCCCAAAACGGCTTTATGTCGGGTATCGGACCTCCATCACGGGTAGACCTGCGGCAGTACGACCAATCTTGGTACGATCCAGGAAAGCCCAAGTGGCTCATCTTGCTGTGGTGGCTGCTGCAGGCCACAATTTTTCCGTTAACCCTTCATGCCCACCATGCACCCCGCCGTAGGCTATTGCGAATGTTTGGGGCTAAGGTAGGTAAGGATGTTGTCATCCGGCCTTCGGCACGTTTTCACTATCCTTGGAAAGTGGAGATAGGCGACTATAGCTGGGTTGGCAGTGGCGTCGAATTATACAGTCTGGACTGGATCCGCATTGGCGAACACTGCGTAATTTCGCAAAACAGCTATCTCTGTACTGGATCACACAACCTGTCAGATCCAGCTTTTGGTCTGCAAACTGCCCCTATCACCCTCGAAAATGGAGTTTGGATAGCGACTGATTGTTTTGTAGGTTCGGGTGTGACCATCGGCGCGAATGCTGTCGTTGGAGCGCGAAGTAGCGTCTTCAATGATTTACCCGCTCAGCAAATTTGCCTGGGAACGCCCTGTCGTCCTTACAAAGAGCGGTTCATCGGATAAAGTTTTACTTAAGTTTCATAGAAAACTCCACTGGTTGAGTTCTTGAAGCAAGATTATAAGTAAAGCAGATACCTTTTCAGTAGCCTCTGGCGATGGAGCATCAACAAGACTACAAAAACTATAAGGACTACATTGAGCAGATTGACCTCCAGCGTTACTGGTTGGTTATTAAGCGACGGTGGTTACCAACATCCGTAGTGATGCTTCTTTGCGTTCTGGCGGCTGCTTATGCTGCACTCAACGAAAAAAGTCAGTATCGCGCAGCTGGGCAAGTGCTGGTGCAGGGGCGCGATCGCTCGGCTTCCCTTACCGGCATCGCACCCGAGCTAGCCACACAGGAGACTCTGGGCCGCGAAACCAGTGCTCTGGCA
>JBCBJE010000884.1:0-1860 GCA_038523735.1 Cyanobacteria bacterium J06626_18
TCACGCTCGTTCAGACCCGAGTGCGATCGCTCGTTGCTCGGCAACAGGCGCATTTCACCTTCAATCTTAGACCTCACTTAGCGAATCATGGCCTTTGCCTGCTGGACTATCATGCGCTCGTAGAGGAGCAGCGCGAACGGTTCCATCGCCGCTTTGAGGATGAAGTTGCCCCTGTGTTGGTTCCTCTCATTACGCCGCCTACAGAGGAGGTGCCAGATTTCTCTAACCTGAGTCTGAATCTGGCTGTCTGCTTAGCGCAGGAAGGAAAGCGGTTTCTGGCTTGGATCAAAGTCCCTCGTAGCCTGGCTCGGTTTAGGGTGATTCCAGGGAATGACGAGGATTTTGAATGGCTGGCTGTGCCTCTGGAGCAGGTGATTGCAGCTCATTTGCCGGGTTTGTTTCCCCGGTTTCAACTGCTGGGGACGTTCCCCTTTCGAGTAACCCGCAGTGCGGATCTTGGCACCTTGGATTCGGAAACAGCCAATCTCATGGACATGATTCAAGAAGGGTTGCAGCAGCGTCAACATCAGGGTCGGGCTGTGCGGCTAGAAACTGGTAAAACAATGCCTGCTTGGGTGCGCTCACACCTTATCGCTCACCTGCAGCTAACGCCAGAAGATGTGTATGCACTTCCAGGTTGGTTGGGTCTGAGTGACCTTAGAGAATTGACGCGACTGCCCCGTCCTGATCTGATGGAGTCTCTGTGGCAGCCTGTCATACCCACTGCCCTGTTGCCTCAGCGGCAACCTTCTCTATTGCCCACCATCGCTCCCGAACCTGAACCCGAAAAGACCCTTTTTACCCTGTTAAAGGATCGCGATTTACTGGTTCATTTGCCTTACCACTCCTTTGCTGAAACGGTCGAACGCTTCGTGACTGAAGCTACCCAAGACCCGGCAGTGCTAGCCATTAAGATGACGCTGTATCGTACGGCAGGAGACGCTCCCGTTGTGCGATCGCTGATTGCTGCTGCCAAGGCAGGCAAACAAGTTGTCGTGCTGGTGGAACTCACCGCCCCTCTGGATGAAGCCAGCAACATTCACTGGGCACGAAGTTTGGAAAAAGCGGGAGCCCATGTTGTTTATGGGGTTGTTGGCCTCAAAACGCACACGAATCTGATCCTAGCTGTGCGCCAAGAAGCAGGGCAGATTCACCAGTATGCTTACTTAGGCACTGGCGACTATTTGCCCAATCGACCTCAACCCTACGAAGATATTGGGCTGTTGACCAGTCGAACCGAAATTGGCGTTGATTTGAGTTATCTCTTTAATTTCTTGACGGGATGTTCCCGCCAAATTACGTATCAGACCCTGATGGTGGCGCCCGAAGGGCTCCGGAACCGACTCAAGCAGTTGATTGAACGGGAAATCAAACACGCTCAAGCCGGAAAATCGGCACGTTTGATCATCAAGCTAAATTTGTTGGCCGATCCCGAGATGATTGAAGCGCTGTATGCAGCTTCCCAGGCTGGAGTCACAATTAACCTCATTGTGCGTGGTATTTGTCGGCTGCGACCAGGCGTAGCAGGTCTGAGCGATCGCATCCGCGTGATCAGCATTTTAGGCCGGCATGTCGAACATAGTCGCATCCTTTATTGCGAAAACAGTGGGCAACCAGAAGCTTGGATTGGGACAGCTGATTGGACCCCCCGTGGACTCGACGAACGCATCGAAGTAGTCGCCCCTATCCAATCGCCTGACCTAGTTGCCGACGTGCAACAGTGGCTCGCATATTGGCTGGCCGACAATCAAAATGCTTGGACACTACAGCCCGATGGTCGTTACCTACAGTGCCACCCTCAGTCCGATGAAGATCCCTTCTCGGCTCAGGCTCATTTTATGAAGATCGCTAAGGCCAAGA
>JBCBJE010000885.1:0-1859 GCA_038523735.1 Cyanobacteria bacterium J06626_18
ACCCAATTCTGATTAGGTTCAGCGGAGCCCTACGACTTGATCACTCAACTGGAGCGCTCGCTGTCAGAGTTTAAACTCTAGCTTCTTATCCAACCAGGGTTTCCTGGTCTCATCGGATAGCCCACTTCATATTGCAAGACGCATTTAAGAGAGTTCCAAGATGCCAAACATCCGAATCGCCCTCATCGAAGACCACCATCTCACTCGGATGGGTCTAAAGGCAGCTTTTAAGGGACAGCCTGATATTGATTTTGTTGGCGAAGCAGCAGACACCAAAGACGGGATTAGTTTACTGCGTATGCATCAGCCGGATGTGGCTCTCGTGGATATTGGTCTACCCGATGTCGATGGTATTGAGTTAGTACGCCGTTTCCGGGAGGCTCAGAAGGAAGACGGAACGTCTGGTACCAAGATTTTGATGCTGACCATGCACGATAGCGAGGATGCTGTAATGGCGGCGTTTGCGGCTGGTGCTGACTCCTATTGCATGAAGCAGACTGAGCTAGATGATTTAATGGTTGCGGTACGGGAAACGTACGAGGGCAATTCTTGGATTGATCCAGCGATCGCGAGTATTGTCCTCCGCCGAGTCCGCAAGCCAGTGGCGGCTGGTGGTGGTGATGATCGTACGGTTGCTATTAACGCGATCGAACCAGAGTATGAGCAGGTGTTGGAGTCTTATCCCCTCACTGAACGCGAACTTGAGATTTTAGAGCTGATTGTGGAAGGCTGTAGCAACGCCGAAATCTCGGAGCGGTCTTACATCACGGTTGGCACTGTCAAAACCCACGTCCGCAATATCTTGAATAAGCTTGGGGTGGATGACCGCACTAAAGCTGCAGTAAGAGCACTGCGAGCAGGCTTGGTGACTTAGAACTTGCAGCTAGATACCCCAGGAACCTGATCTTCGGCACAAGGGTAGCGACTCTTACTGCGTTTCCAGAGAGACCAGGTTCTTTAGTAAGTACAAGTTTTCAGGCTAGAACCCAGGCTTCTCTTGTTGTTGTTGCAAGTTTCGTTGCTGACTTTCAAAAGAAGCCTGGGTTCTTGTTCACCCAATGACGTTACGAATTTCCTGAGCGACTTTATCAGGCGCTTCCAACGGTATGAGATGGCCCACATCAGAAACTTCAACCAGCTTGACTTTGGGTAGCAGTTCCATCACGTCTTGCTGGATTTTTGCGTAGGGAATGACAGGATCATCATGGGATGCAATGACCGTGACAGGCACCTGCACAGTTTCCATCTGATCCGCAATGGAATTATTCATGCCTTCCAGCAGCCACCAGTTCCAGGCCGAGTCTTCTGCCTGCATATGTGTTTGAATAGCCGTCTCGCGACGCGATTCAGACAGTTCTATCTGCGTTGATTCTTCGACCGTGGTTGCAGCGCTAGCACGACTGGGATGATTGTTCAGGAGTCGTTCTTTATCCTCTACAGGCATCGGTTCTTGAGTTGGGGGCGAGGGTGCTATCAACACAACCTGCTGCAGTCCACTAAGACTAGGTTCAGCCGCTACTTGAAGAGCAACTTTGCCCCCCATCGAGTGACCAATGAGGATAAAGTCATCAAGTTCTAGTTTCGCGATCGCCTGTTGAACAGCTGTCCCATAACTTGCTAACGAAGGATACTTCAGCGAGGGCTCATGGCCAAACCCTGGCAGATCGAAGGCAATACAGCGAAAGTTGGCCTCCAGCTTGTCGATGACCCACTGCCAACTGACCGCCGCACCACTAAAGTAATGCAAAAATACCAACGTTACATTACGACGGGCTGTTTCAGTGGGTCATCGACAAGCTGGAGGCCAACTTTCGCTGTATTGCCTTCGATCTGCCAGGGTTTGGCCATGAGCCCTCGCT
>JBCBJE010000886.1:0-1829 GCA_038523735.1 Cyanobacteria bacterium J06626_18
CGGTCATAATTGGGGTGCAGTCATGAGAGTAGCCCTATGGATTTGGCTCAGTTAAACAGCGATTACGGCATTGCGGGACAGCTCGAATTCGTCTCCGGCAAAGGCGATTTCCCCTACATCCAAATCACGAACGATCAGGCCACAGCTCTGATTTCGGTTTATGGGAGCCAAGTGCTGTCCTTCCAACCTAAGGGTGTCTCTCAGGACGTGATGTTTCTCAGCGAAAATGCATATTACAAAGCTGGTAAAGCTATTAAGGGCGGCGCACCTGTCTGCTGGCCTTGGTTTGGTCCTGATCCTGAAGGGGCTGGACGCCCGAGCCACGGCTTTGCCCGCAACCGTCCCTGGCAGGTTCTGGGCACCGAAGCACTTTCTAGCGGCGCAAACAAAGTAATCCTGGGCTTCAGCGACACCGAAGATACGCGCGCTCTATGGCCTAATGCCTTTGAACTAGCCCTCGAAATTACCGTAGGGACGACTTTGAACATGGCTTTGGTAAGTCGTAACAAGAGTGACAGCCCCTTCAACATTACCCAGGCCCTGCATACCTACTTCACTGTGGGCGACATTACCCAAACCACCGTGGCAGGACTGGATGGCACGAGCTATATCGATAAGGTAGACGAAGGCAAAGTGAAGCCCCAATCAGGTCAGATCGCGATCGCCTCCGAAGTTGACCGTATCTACACAGGTGTTCCCGGCGAATTAGTGATTAATGATGCTGCCTTGAATCGACGCATCCGCGTGACCTCTACTGGTAACAAAACCGCAGTTGTATGGAACCCCTGGGTCGAGATTTCGGCGAAGATGGCTGACCTCGAAGACAACGACTACACACGCTTCATCTGTGTTGAAACGACCAACGCTGCCGATGATGTGATTACGGTACTAGCCCAAGGAGAATTCCGTCTAGAAGTGACCTACGCGGTGGAATCGTGATGTAGCGATAGGAAATGCTGGCTCCCAACTTTTTGCTCGTTGACCCCCATAAGAATAAAGCGATCGCAGCTCTGCAATGGAGTGCGATCGCGCTAGGGGGGGGTAATGCTCAACAACAGACAAATGATTGAAATCCCACTACATTGTTGGCCAGATGCTTTTGGCAGCTCCGGTCAACGACTCCATATGGGGAGTGAGGTAGATGAGATAGGCAAAAAATGCGCCGCCGCAACCGCCAATCAAAAAGCTGCTAGCAAACTCGCCCCAACCTTCATTTGTACCCAAGTCCTCTGGAACGTTAGTGGTTGTCGGGACAGAAGGAGTTGGCTTGTGAGTTGCCACGCCTGCGTAGAGAGACAGGGCAACCGTGAGGATCATGATTAGCCCCACCGCTGAAAGCACACCAGCTGTAGCAGCATATTCAGTGTTCCGGAGCGGGCCTGCGACGACAAAAGGCCCAAACAAGAAGAAGCCGTGTGCCATACCAACTTCCAGCCCTCGACGCTGGGACGACAAACCCTTGCGGTAGGCAGGCAGATTGCTAATGAAAGCCTTTGAGAAAGCTGAGGAATTTAGAGGAGTCGCGAGATTGCCGACCTGAGGATCGCCGGTATGGTCGACGAAAGTTTCCATACTTGCCATATTTATTAAGACTCTAAAATCACGTCACAGTGAGCTCTTAAAGAATAGTTTACGGGAAAGTGATCCTCAGTCATCTTCTGTTGAGAATCTTTACACTTTGGTAATTGTTCCCATACTTCCGGTAATATCCAAACCGTAGGTTATCCGTTAGGAAAATAGGAAAAGCTATGGCAGCTTCATTCTTGCCCTCTGTTTGCATTCCCATAGTTGCGATTCTTGCCTTTGTTTCAATGGGACTTTTGTTCGTC
>JBCBJE010000887.1:0-1828 GCA_038523735.1 Cyanobacteria bacterium J06626_18
CCATATGGAGCTGAAGGGAGTCAGGCAGAAGTGATTGGAAGAAGTTCACGATGAGAGCACCCAGACGGAACTAAACCAAACAGTTTCGCGAATTCTGCCGACTTCACCAAAAGCTGGGAAGACCCGACTTCCTTGTCATTTTGTGGATAGACGCAGTCTTACACCATATGCATCAAGACGTAGGGCAGATTTTGAGCGAGGAATTTGAGTCTATCTTGAAGCGATCGCCTGAACCTACCCCTACGGTTATTTTCTGGTTCTTGGTCACCCTTCTACCCTTCCCCTTTCCTCTGTTCCTTCTACTCTCTACCCTTTCTCCCTCTAATCCCTATGCCTCAATCACAAACTCCATCAACCGTCCCTGGGGACTCCCGAATCGCAACTGAGTACCGGGACTGAGGGAAATTTCTTGGTGATGAATGTGTCGCCAATGACCGGCTTCGTGACAGAAAGTGCCGTAACGGGAATTGTCTCTTAAGTGATAAGTGGTCTTTCCTGGCATAGCAATGCCGCCGCCGGAGATCTGACGGCAAAAAATTTCTGCGTGTTGGCTCGATACCCAGGGTTCAGGAATGACCAAATCATTCTCAGGTCGCCGCCCAACTCGCATGATTCCTCCATAAAGGTGCCACACCAGGCCCGGATTCTCGACAGCTCGGATAGCGGCAACCGGATTGTTTGGAGCACCATCGCCTGGAAGACGGGTGATATCTACATCCTGAGCTTCTAGTAACTGACCGTCGAAATCTGGGTGCATGTAGAGGACCGGCAGCGTCCAAGCGGGTTGGTTGAACCGATAGATTGTGAGCAGGTGCTGGCGTGCGATCGCCACGGCCCAATCGACTGGATGACGGTCAGCTAATGCCTGGGAAAACGCTTGCACGAAGCTAAGAGCCTCTTTGTCGGCAATCGAGTCGCGCATGGCGAGTACTGCCGGAACCCCATGATGTAAAAGTACTTCAGCCAAACTACTGCGAGGAATCGTTTGCTGTTTCTGCTGATCGGGTTGAGCTCCCCAGCAAGTGTTGAAGACAGCTAGCTTGACCCGACACCGTGTGAGCACCTGCGCTAATTCCGTACCGTTGAGTGGTGCTTCGGCATGAACAAACAGAAGCCCACCATCGGGGGCTGGAACGCCATGTCCTGCATAAAAGAACACGTTATATTGCCCTCTCTCCAGGGTTCTGATGAGTGCGGTTGGTGATGGTCGTACCAGCACATCGACCTGACAAGGGGCCGCCGTTGATCGCTGTCGTCCCGAGGTGGACTCTCCTTGCAAAATGCGTTGCAGCGTCCTGGCTTCTGATTCTAGTCGCAAGGCTTCACTTGAGGGGCGGGGACTATCGCCTTTATCAGGTAGGTCTTCTTCCCCCAGGACCAACAGAACCTTGAGGCTGTAGTCGAGGTTGGCTTCGGCTAGAGGATCGACAGCACTAGTGGTACGGCTGAAGCGAACTTGTTCGCTGATTGACATGGCCTGCCGCCCTGGCTGAGATTGCATAATCTCCCAAGGCAAGGCAATCAATCTCGGATCGCGAATGTCGAGGCAAAGGCACAAAGGACTACCCTGGCCGATCGCGATGCCTAGGCTTCGGTCCAGGCTACTTTGAATCGCTCCATCAAACAACCACTGCCACAAACGAATGCCCAGCGTCTGCATCAAGCGGCTGGTATAGCTGCGATTGGTGGATAAAGGATCGTCGATTAGGCCTTCGACAGTTAATAGGGGTATGTCGGCTGAGGGGACATGAGGAACTTGAGGTAGACCCCGGAGCGAAAAAAACTGCAGCCAGTTCCGCCAGTTTTGATCCAGTTCCTGGGTCCAGAC
>JBCBJE010000888.1:0-1826 GCA_038523735.1 Cyanobacteria bacterium J06626_18
GACCGTATAACCTTCTTACAGGACATGACGGTTTTGGGTGATGCTTTGCTTGAGGTCACCGGCGCAGTTCGTATCAATTACGAAATCTTGGGTAACAGTGAAGCAGCACTACACGCCCATGTGTTTCCCAGGTTTGCAACCGAGCCAGAAGAAAAGCGACGGAAGCCAGTATGGTTCTATGATTGGAAAAGTGCGCCCTCATTCAACTCAAAGCAAAATCAACAACTGATGAGTAAAATTGCAGCGACGATTAAACAGGATCAGAATATTATGTAGTGGCAATAGCACCTTCGGGCGATCGCGGCGGCATAATCGGGATAGGGAGAATCCTCACGAATCCCCCCTCCTCTCCCACACCACCCTGCAAGCGGGTCCGCACAGGGCGGTTCAGCATCACGGAGCACACCTTAATCTGAGTCGTCAAACATAGCCCTGGACTTTCATCCACAGGTCTCGAATCGACAACAATCCCTGTTGCGCTAACCACTCATTGGTCATCCCGGTTTGCGTCGCTAGCGTTCTCGATAGGTGCCATTAGCCTTTGCGACTAATGCCCGTCAAAATTGCATGGCGCTTGTCAGTCCCCAATTCCAAGAGCTTTTGGATGCGCTTGCGGGGTCTGCGCCACTGCTTCCAGTAACACATCCGAAGCCGCCGCCTCAACCATCCATCCAGCTCTGGAATCGGGTGATAGTACTGCGAGATGCCAAAGTAGCCCATCCAACCTCTCAGATACTGGTTCAGTCGCATCAGGCGATATTCCATTGAGACTCCCCAACTGCGGGAGGTTAGTCCCTTGAGCCGATGTTTGAAGTCGGCAAAGGCTTGGTCTGACCAGTACACCTGGATGCCCTTGAACTTAAAGCCCAAATAC
Organism: Cyanobacteria bacterium J06626_18; assembly: GCA_038523735.1. GTDB lineage: Bacteria > Cyanobacteriota > Cyanobacteriia > Phormidesmidales > Phormidesmidaceae > SIO1E4. The sequence continues at coordinate 875 of JBCBJE010000888.1, forward strand.
GCCAGGGCGTGGACATTCACCACCTGTGACTTGTGCCGATTCACCTTCAGCTTGAGCCGCTGGGTGAGATATCGGCTAATCTTGGCCATCACCCGCTTTCCAGCGCGAACACTTCTGACCAGGATGACCAGATCGTCCATGTAGCGCACAAAGCGGTGGCCCCGATTTTCCAGTTCCTTATCGAGGTCATCCAACAAAATGTTGGCGAGCAACGGCGATAATGGCGACCCTTGCGGGGTGCCCCATGCCATTGCCTGGATGACACCGTCTACCATCACGCCCGCTCGCAGATATCGGCCTATCAGTTTCAGGAGCACTTTGTCATGCACCTTGCGCGAAACACGGGACATCAGCACATCGTGATGGACGGTATCGAAGAATTTTTCCAGATCCAAATCCACCGCGATGCGGTATCCCTCCTTTAGATAGCCCTTGATCTGTGCAATGGCTCCATGAGCCGAGCGCTGGGGACGACTACCAAAACTTGACGCCGAGAAGCTCGGGTCAAAAATTGGCGTGAGCACTTGCAGGATGGCTTGCTGAATCACTCGGTCCACCACACAGGGGACACCGAGCAACCGCTCCCCTCGGCCATTTGGCTTGGGTATGGACACCCGCCGAACGGGCTGGGGAAGATACGTACCCTCCAACCAAGATTGGCGAATCGTGGGCCAGTGCAATCGGGCATAGGCGGGGAAGTCTTCTAGAGCCATCCCGTCACTGCCGGGCGCTCCTTTGTTCGACTTCACCCGTTTCCAAGCCTTCAACATATTGGCTTCTTCCACGACCTGCGCCATTCGGTTGTTGTCTAAGGCTGGCTGCATATCCGTGCGCCAAACGCGATCTCCCCTCGGCTGGTTCATCGATACGTTTGAGTCCGTCATGGCTCCTCCTTATTTGACGCTGTTAGGCCATAGTAGCTGCAAGGGCAGCGAAGGGCCGAACAGCGTCA
>JBCBJE010000889.1:0-1704 GCA_038523735.1 Cyanobacteria bacterium J06626_18
ATACCATCGGTGACAAACTGAGCCATGCCGAACCGCTCAAACCTGTCCGCAACTGGCTGGATCAACTCAGCGTAGAAGATCCTCGCCTTGCGCGCTTCGTCTGCAAGCTTGTTCCCTCCCAGTGTCCCTTCGAGCGGGATGTCAAAATCTTTGGCAGTAAAGTGATCCACATTCCACCCATGTGCAAAATTAACCCCCTGTACGAACAGCTGGTAGGCTTACGATTCCGGGCACTGACCTACCTCGCCGACGATGTTGGCGAAGATGTCACTCCCTACATGTAAGCATCACAGCTTACAGCCGATGACTTACTCGATAACGGCTTATGGACTCAATTACCGCAGATATTTTGGTCGTTGGTGGCGGTGCAGGCGCTGTGGCAGCGGCCATTCAAGCAGCCAGACGCGGTAAGAGAAATGGCATAAGCGTGGTCCTTGTTTCAGAACTGGCTTGGCTAGGTGGCATGCTGACCTCCGCAGGTGTGTCTGCGCCAGATGGCAATGAGCTGGAGGCTTTTCAAACTGGCATATGGGGCGAGTTTTTAAAAGAGCTAGATAGGCGGCATCCGGAAGGACTGAACAATGGCTGGGTCAGTTTCTTTACTTACAATCCTGCGGTGGGTGCGGCAGTCTTTGCTGATTGGGTTGCTGAATTGCCCAACTTGCGATGGATTTCGGGAGAGCGATCGCAAGAAGTTTTGCGTACAGAGGCTCGAATTGCAGGCGTCCGCTTCGATAGCGTTACTGTAAACGCTACTATTACCCTCGATGGTACAGAGTTAGGCGATGTTCTGGCCCTAGGCGATATTCCTCATCGCTGGGGTTGGGAAACGCGTGATCAGTGGGATGAACCTAGCGCGCCCGTATCCCTGCGCGATCCGGCTGATCCACTCTATGAAATCACGCAACGCTATCCGGTACAGTCGCCCACCTGGGTTGTGATTATGCAGGATTTTGGTGAGGGCAACGCTCCAAAAATTGACCCACCTTCTGCGGACTTTACTGTCAGTGGGACCCGTAGCGAGGCCAGTAGCCTATTTGAAGGGGCGTGGGCTAACTACGGCGAGGATAAAACGTCTGCTGGAGAAATGTGCCTGAACTATGGACGATTGCCGGATGATCTATTGATGATCAACTGGCCACACAAAGGTAATGACTATGGGGTGGGGCTGCATAGATTAATTGAGTCTGACGAAGCAAGAGCGCAGTATGGCAAAGAAGCGCAGCAGCATTCTTGGGACTTTGCTCGCTATATTCAAACGCAGCTAGGCGATCTTCCTTCGGAAGGGCTTCGCCATCGGTACGGGTTGGCTGCTGATATTTTTCCTAAGACGGATCAGTCGCCGGGGGGTGGCTTTGCCCTGATGCCCTACTACCGGGAGAGCCGTCGACTCATCGGCGTTGTCACTGTCAGTGAGCGAGACATTTTGCCCGTAGATGCTTGGTCAGAAAGTGAAGGGCACTTGGGGGGTGGGGCGGCGGTGTTGCCCTTGAATGAGCAGGGAGAAGTGGATGCGATCGCCCTCGGCAATTACGCTAACGATCACCACTACCCCGGATTTGAAATGCCGCTAGCCTCCAAATCCATCCGCTGGGGCGGACGCTGGACAGGCACACCCTTCACCATTCCTTACGGTGCACTGATTCCAAAAGCTGTAGATGGACTTCTGGTGTGTGAGAAAAACATTTCAGTCTCGCATATTGC
>JBCBJE010000890.1:0-1656 GCA_038523735.1 Cyanobacteria bacterium J06626_18
CTGCAACCCCGCCTCAACCAGCTGACTGCCGATGCCCTGCCGCTGTCGGTCGGGAACAACGGCCAGGGGCGCTAAAAACGATATTGGCACTGCAAGTTGTTTATCACGCCAGTGGCCAGCGGTGAACAAAAGATGCCCCACTGCTCGCTCTTGCTCAAAGGCCAGCAACGACAGGATTGGCTCAGCGCTGGAGTCTTTCAAGAGGTGCTTCACCAGCTCAGCCTCGTCATCGCGACCGAAGGCCAGCCGCTCTATGGTCAAAGCATCCGCTAAATCAGCGGTCGAGGCTTCTCGGATCATCATCTGATCGTCATAACTTCCTTATAACTTGTGTCTAGTCTAGAAGATAGGGGGATTCTTTCGGAGCATATCTTTACAGAATACGAAAATCTCTCCCTCTGGTTCAGCCGTATCCATCCCAGAGAAATGGATACGCGCTAAAAGGAGTGATGGGTTCAATGATTAAGTGGTTTGGAGCGCAGTGGTGGCGACATTCGGAACGAGCTGTTCCGGTCGGTCAGCTGTTAGGCGGCAGCGAAACTCAGACGGATTGGTGGCGACATGCCGTAATTTATCAAATTCTGCCCTGGAGCTTTTTGGACACGACCCAGACGGGCATTGGCGATCTGCAGGGCATTATTCAAAAGCTAGATTATGTGCAGTCTCTCGGTGTAGATGCCATCTGGCTAACGCCCATCTACGAATCTCCAATGGAGGATATGGGCTATGACATCACCGATATGCTGGATATCGATCCTTTGTTTGGCGAAATGGGAGATTTTGAAAAACTGGTAGATATTGCCCACGGCTATGGCCTAAAAGTTCTGATTGATCAGGTGTGGAACCACACGTCTGATCAGCATCCCTGGTTTGTCGAGAGTCGAAAAAGCCGGGACAACCCTAAAGCTGACTGGTATGTTTGGGCCGACCCAAAGGCAGATGGCTCGCCGCCCAACAACTGGCTGTCTGCCTTTATGGGTGGCAGCGCCTGGCACTGGGATACTCGACGTCAGCAGTATTTTTTGGCTAATTTTTTGCCCAGTCAGCCCGAACTCAACTGGTACAACGACGACGTTGTTCAGGCCGTTTTGAATCTTGCCCGATTTTGGCTAGACAAAGGCGTAGACGGTTTTCGCATTGATGCAGTCAACTTCTTCTTACACGATGCTCAGATGCGGAACAACCCGGTGCGCGAGCCCAGTATGCCCTTGCCGGACGGTATCGCCTCTGACAATCCGATGGTGAAGCAGCTGTTTACTCACAGCTTCTGCCGTCCTGAAACCTTCGAGAAGTTGAAGCCCATCCGCACATTGCTCGATCGCTATCCCCAAGTGGTGAGCCTGGGGGAAGTGACCCTATGCGAAGATTCTATTGAGCTGTCAGGACAGTACGTGGCCGATCGCGATCGCCTGCACCTGGTCTACAACAGTGCGCTGCTGCAAAACCAGCCGCTGACTGCAGAGTTGCTAAAGAATGTGATGACCCGTATTCAGATGCATTTTCCCCAGGGGGGACAGTGCTGGATGGTAGGTAACCACGACTATGGTCGGTTGCGATCGCGATGGACCCACATGGATCGAGAAGGCCAGCCCTACCCGGATGAGTTCTATCACATGATGGTGGCGCTGCTGCTATCGCTGCCCGGTGCCCTCTGTC
>JBCBJE010000891.1:0-1624 GCA_038523735.1 Cyanobacteria bacterium J06626_18
AAACGTCCCATCAAGAGCCAAAATTCTTCAGACTATCGATGTCGTTGCTTATCATCCCAAACGTTTAGCTGACGTCAAATTTTGTAGCCAAGTAACCGCTTCTTCATTTTCTTCATCGAGTGGCGGAACTGGAGGTTGAGCATAGTCGATGGAAAGGTCGATCGCAGCTTCATCACAGGCTTGACGAATCAACTGCCCCAAATCAATCACAGGTTCCTCATCACCCAGTTGCAGGGGTAAGGGAAAACAGGGAATGGGGTCTTGCAGATTGAAAGGATAACGCTCAGCAGTGGGACGGCTTTTAGCACGACTTACCAGGATCTGATAATGCGACTTGCGCCCTCCTTCAATGGGCATGGGTTCACCGTTTCGGAGCAGATCAATTTCGACAAAATGGCTCTGGCTACTGAGTACAGCTTGTCGTTTGCTCAAATACTGCTCGCGCCCCTTACCCGAATGCTTATTGGCGGGGGATAGCAACTCAACCACCGTAATGACCTTATGGGTGGCAATCTCACGAATCTCCATATAAGGCTCAGTCACTTCCACTGACATCGGCAAAGTAACGCGTTCAGGCTTGGTCGCGACTGCGGTAGTCGAACTGATCTGACTACCCGTTTGCTGCACAGACGGGGCTTGTTCAAAAACCGTATTGTCTGGAATACCGACCAGCACTGTGTCCATGTAGATGCGCTTGTCTACTGCTGCACGATATTTAGGATTAATTTGAGGATTCAACATCCGTATCATCCCTGCAATGACACCGTGATGAATCTCCGGCCATAAAGCCGGATGTTCCAAATAGGGATTCATTCCTGGGAAGGCAGGGCGGTCAGTCATAGGTCACACATGAGAGGTGCCTCTATTCTATGACGCTTCCATAACGCCAAGGCTACAGACTAGCTAGGAGGGCGATCGCTTCCTGCTCCTTCAAGTACTCACCATAATCGGCCAGGTCATCTAGACCCAAAAATCCCAGCAAAATCTCAGCCGTTAGCCAAAGGAATAGATTGATAATAAGTCGGCGGAATTTGATTTGCATGGGAAACATCCTCAAGCGCAGGTGAGCTGAAGTCCACGCATGTAATTGAAAAGCTGCCAGCAGTAATGTTCTGGGAGCCTGCAGGTGATTGCACCTCGCATCACAACACTGAAATACCAATCATTCGGCGGCACTTCGATAGGTGTTTTTTGGACCACCACATAGGTGCGAACGCCTACATAAAGCTGACCGACACTCTCCACAGCAATCGACTCATGGCGATAACTGCCCTGCTTCACCCCTTCACGCTGATCCAAGCGATCGCTCAAGCGCCACGGTAATCGATACAGCACACCCTGCACTTCGCAGGTTGGGTCGGGCAGGATATCGAGGGCTCCACACTGCCGTTGCTTGGAATAGAAGTGGAAGCCGAGCCTGTAGCCTTTTAGAGTTGCGGTGCCGACAACATAGGGGTGCGTACTTTCAGCCAGCGATCGCTTCAGATCTACCGGACACATGCAGGAACCGTAGGCGAAGTAATAAAAATACGGTTCTCGGGCACTTTCTGGTGAATCGCCTGCGTTGAGTTCGGGGGAAGAGTTGCGGCTGGGAGACAACATGGCTATGACTAATGGCAATAGC
>JBCBJE010000892.1:0-1582 GCA_038523735.1 Cyanobacteria bacterium J06626_18
GGAAATAGGCCCTCGGGGTCCTTCCCTGAAAGGGTGTAGGCGTCGGTGTGGCAGATACCCGTGGCCTTAATCTCAACCAGCACCTCACCGGCTTGTGGCCCTTCTAGCTGAACGGTTTCGATACTTAAGGGCTGTCCGGCTTCAAGTGCGATTGCAGCTCTAACGTCCATAGGCCTCTCCTAACACAAGATGGATTTCGCCTATTGTGCGACACGAAACGTTCGAACTGTTGCTTTTAAGATAGAAGAAAACGTTCGTAAACAGACTTAACACAGTCCTTAACCAGGAGCACAATTTCCCCAGGATTGGGCAAGTAGCTTTATACAATTTAGTGCATTTATATCAAAAATCTGGCGTGTTGTAAGGGACATTTACTAGGACAAAAAAATCCTAAACGGATTGATATTCATCCAATGTGGTCGCTTAGAAATACAAAAAATGCATCTTCAATGCTGACAATAGGTTCGACAAGGGAGGTGTCAGGTGCTGGTAATTTAGTGCTAAGACGCTTTAAGATATATGAAAATGAGGCAAACTTAATGCGAGTTCTCTTAATCTATCCGTTGTTTCCGAAGAGCTTCTGGTCTTTTGATAAAACCCTGGAACTCGTTGATTTCAAGGCTCAGCTGCCGCCCCTCGGCATCATCACGGTAGCCGCCATTTTGCCTCAGGATTGGGAATTCAAGCTGGTCGATCGCAACGTTCGCGACATCACCGAGGCCGAGTGGGACTGGGCTGAGCTGGTGCTGCTCTCGGGCATGATCGTTCAGAAAGTAGACTTTGCAGCGCAAATTCAGGAAGCCAAGCGGCGCAATAAGCTGGTCGCCATCGGCGGGCCCTACGCCACGGCCATGCCTCAGGAAGTGGAGAAGGCAGGCGCTGATTTTCTGATTTTGGACGAGGGCGAAATTACTCTGCCGATGTTTGTCGAGGCGATCGAGCGAGGTGAAACCAGCGGCCTGTTTCGTTCGGGCGGCGACAAGCCCGACATTACCATTACCCCGATTCCTCGCTACGATCTGCTTGAGTTCGACGCCTATGCAGAAATGTCGATTCAGTTTTCGCGGGGCTGCCCGTTTCAGTGCGAGTTTTGCGACATCATTGTGCTGTATGGGCGCAAACCGCGCACCAAAGCGCCCGAGCAGTTACTGGCTGAGCTGCAGTACCTGTATGAGCTGGGCTGGCGACGCAGCATCTTCATGGTTGACGACAACTTTATTGGCAACAAGCGTAACGTCAAACTGTTGCTCAAAGAGATGAAGCCCTGGATGGAGGAGCGCAACTATCCCTTCTCTTTTGCCACAGAGGCATCGGTAGACCTGGCTCAGGATTTAGAGCTAATGCAGATGATGGTGGACTGTAACTTTGGTACTGTCTTCCTGGGCATTGAGACCCCCGACGACGATAGCCTGACCCTAACGCGCAAGCACCAAAATACGCGCAGTCCCCTATCAGAAGCGGTGGATACGATCACCCAGTCGGGTCTGCGGGTAATGGCCGGGTTTATTATCGGCTTTGACGGGGAGAAAACCGGGGCAGGCCAGCGCATTGTTGATTTTGTTGAGCAAACTGCCATTCCCAC